>JASHPP010000722.1 GCA_030038035.1 Trebonia sp. | reverse complement strand
GAGCAGCGGCTTGACCTCGAGCCCGGGCATCAGCACGCCGAACAGCCGCCCGACCCGCGACAGCTGCGTGAAATCGCTGATGAGCGCGCGCCCGGCACCTGGGTACTGGATCTTCACCGCGACCTGCCTGCCGTCCGCCCAGACCGCGCGGTGCACCTGGCCGATCGACGCGGCCGCGGCCGGGGTGTCGTCGAAGTCGCGGAACCGCGACCGCCAGTCCTCGCCGAGGTCCCCGGCGAGCACGCGGTGCACGGTGCTGGCGGGCAGCGGCGGGGCGGACTCCTGCAGCCTGGTCAGCGTGGCCCGGTACGGCTCGGCCAGCTCGGGCGGCAGCGCCGCCTCGAAGATGGACAGCGCCTGGCCCAGCTTCATCGCGCCGCCCTTGAGCTCGCCAAGCACCCGGAAGACCTGGTCGGCGGTCCGCTGCTGTATCTCCTGCGCGACGATCTCGGCGGGCCGCCCGCCGATCCGCTTGCCGATGCCGAGCGCGGTCCGGCCGGCGAACCCTATTGGCAGGACGGCGAGCTTGGCGGTTCGGCTGACCGCGTTGCGCGGGACATCGTTCACAGCTTTATTCTCCGTCAGTCGACGACCTCTTCTGCCAGCCAGGCCCGGTCACCGCACCGGTCGCGCCGCACGTGCAGGCGGCGTGCGGCGGCCAGCTGCGGCGCCGCCACTGCCAGTCGGGCAGCACGACCTCGAGTGTCCCGTTGGCGGTGACCGGCGGCTGCGCCCCGGCGCGGTCGAGGAAGGCCAGCGCCTGCGCCGCGGCCAGCGCCGCGGTGGCGGCGGCCAGCACGGTGTCGCAGGCGGGCGGACAGACGCCGGGCGCGGGCGCGCAGCCGGCCTGCGCGAGGATCACCGGCCAGGCGCGATCGCGCGCCGCCTTGCTCAGGTCGACGCACCGCAGGCACGCCGAACGTCCGGGCTCCACCAGCGGGCCGACCACGCCGATCGCCTCGTCGGCCCGGACCGCGAGGTGGGGCACCCGGTTGCGCATGAGCTCGGCGACCTCGACGGGATCCGGCCGGGCCGCGAGCACCGCGAGGTCGGGCACCCGGGTGGCGTCATCCGCCGTCCGCACCTCAGGGGCGACCCGCCAGATCGCGCGGGCGACTCCGGCGGCGCGGCCCGTGCCCACGTCGGCGGCCTCAAGTCCGGCCGGCGCGATGTCCCCTGGAGCCGCCGTCTGCGTGTCGCGGCAGCTGACCCACGCGATGCCCGAGGCCGCGAGGAACGTGGCCGTGCAGGCGCCGACCCGGCCCGCGCCGTAGACGCGCACGAACGCCGCGCGGCGGCGCGCGATCACGCGGGCGCCGCCGTCCCCGTGGTCGTACGCCAGGGCGGCGCAGGCCAGCTCGGGAGCCAGCCGCGCCCGCAGGTAGTCGGGCAGCGTCCTGTGCAGGTCGGCGGGGAAGTCGTCAAGGACGCCTGCCGAGGCGAGCAGGCCGAGCATCCGGTTGGCCGCCTCAGGCGCGATGCCGTAGGCGGCCGCGCTGCGCACCACCTCGGCGCTGTCCCGTGACCCGTCGAGCAGGGACACGATCGCCGCCGCCTTGCCCAGCCCGGTCAGCGCCGCGGCCCGCCGGGGATCGACACCGACTTGCAGCGTGTCGCGGTCCCGCCAGAGCGGCCGCAAGCCGGCTTTGAGTGCAGGTCTCATGCGCACAGCGTGACATCGGGTACCGACATTCCGGTACATTCCGCGCGTCACGCGCTCCCGGGGCCGCCCTCCTGTTCCCCCGGCACGTCCGGCTGATCGCCGGTTAGGCCCGAAATGTCCAGCTCATCCTGGCCGCGCACGAACGCGTCAGGGTTGTCAAGGTCCGCCGCGGTCGGCAGCAGGTCGGGGTGATCCCACAGCGCGTCGCGCTCCTGCGCCCCGCGGGCAGCGGTCAGTCCCGCCCAGAGCACCGCCGCCTCGCGTAGCATCCGCGGGCGAAGCTCGAGGCCGACCAGAGTCGCGAACGTCCGTTCTGCCGGACCTCCCGTCGCCCGGCGCCTGCGGATCGCTTCGGCGAGCGCGTCCGCATGTGTCAGACGGTGTCCCGCGGCCGCCGGGACGACGGTCGCCACCCACCCTTCCACCAGGGCGAGCGCGGTCTCGAGCCGGGCGAGTGCCGCCTTCTGCTGCGGGGTGTCCTCAGGCCGGAACAGCGTTTCGCCTGCCAGCGCCTCGCGCAGCGCCTCCGGGTTGTTGATGTCGATGTCCGGCATCGCCTCGCGAAGCCGGCTCATGTCCACGGTGATCCCGCTGGCGTATGCCTCGACCGCGCCGAGCAGGTGCTGGCGCAGCCAGGGCACGTGCCCGAACAGCCGGTGGTGCGCCGCCTCGCGCAGGGCGAGGAACAGCCGCACCTCGCCGATGTCGACGGAAAGGCCGGCGCCGAAGGCGGAGACGCCGGCGGGCAGCAGCGCCGCGGTCCCCTCCGGGCCGAGCGGGAGCCCGATGTCGGTGGAGCTGACCATCTCACCGGCCAGCTCGCCGACCGCCGCCCCGGTCTGGCCGCCGATCATGGCGCCGCCGAGCTGCCGCAGCATCGGGGTGAGGCCGGCCAGCCCGCCGAGCCCGCCCAGGCTGCCGAGCGCGGCGCGCATCTCCTCGGGGAGGTCCTCCCCGAGTTGGGATGGGTCGATGTTCAGCATCGAGCTCATCGCGTCGACGCCCTTGACCGCGATCGGCTCGCACAGCGAGGACCAGACAGGGAACGTGGCCTCGAGCCATTCGGACTGGCTCCACGCCTCGATCTTCCTGATGCCGGACGGGAACTCGGTGACGTCGTCCAGCCACAGGTCGGCGAGCCGGATCGCCTCGGTCACCGCGGCGCGCTCGTTCGCCAGCACGCTAGGGTCACCCTTAGCCGCGATGGTCTGCCTGGCCAGGTTCTTGGCGAGCTCCCAGTTCACCGGGCCGCCGCTGTAGGACAGCAGGTCGGCGAACTGACGGAGGGCGTCGGCGAACTGGTTCGGTCCGACCGGGACGTCCGCGCCGCCGGCTCCGCCGAACGGTCCGAGCGGCCCCTGGTCGCCTGGCTTCGGCTCGTCGTCGCCGGGCCGCCCGGGCGGGCCGAAGCCGAAGGGAGGTCGGTCAGCCATGGTGCCTCCGCTCAGCTGTCAGGTGGTCGGGCAGGATAGAAGGGTCATACTCGCAACGCTATTCGGGAGCAGCCGATTTTGAGAAACGCGAGACGGCAGGTTCGCCACGAGCGCAGCGTTCGCCGTGAGCGTAGCACCACGTCGGCGCTGCCGGTCGTGGCGGTCACCGGGGCGGCCCGCGGCATCGGGCACGCCCTCGCCGTCCGCCTGGCTCAGTCGCCGCTGGTCAACCGCGTGGTGGCGATCGACGACCACCGCGGCGACGCCGTCGGGGTAACCTGGCGGGTCGCCGACGTCCGTGACCCGGCGCTTGCCGCGCGGCTGGCCGGGGTCGACGTGGTGGTGCACGCGGACATGGACACCTCGGCCGCCGCCGACCCAAGGAAGCGCCGCGCGTTCAACGTGCGCGGCGCGCAGACAGTGCTGACCGCCGCCGCCGCCGAGCGCGTCGGCCGGGTCGTCCTTGTGACGAGCGCGATGGTGTACGGGGCGCGGCCGGACAACCCGGTGCCGCTGCCCGAGGATGCGCCGCTGCTCGCGGACGCGGACGGCAGCGTGGCGGGGGACCTGCTGGAGATCGAGGAGCTCGCGCGCCGCTCGCGCCGGGTCAACCCGGGCACCTCGGTCACGGTGGTGCGGCCGGCCGCCCTGGTGGGTGACGCGGTGGACACGCTGCTGACCAGGCATTTCGAGGCGCCGCGGCTGCTCGTGGTCCGCGGCTGCGCACCGCGCTGGCAGTTCTGCCACGTCGATGACCTGGTCTCGGCGCTCGAGCTCGCCGCGGCAGGGGTGGTCAGCGGTGACTTCGCGGCAGGCTGCGAAGGCTGGCTTGAGGAGCCGGAGGTGGAACAGCTCAGCGGGATGAAGTCGTTCGAGCTCCCCGCGCGGCTGACGTTCGGCACCGCCCAGCGACTGCACCGGATGGGCGTGACGCCGGCGCCGGCCGCGGACCTGCGGTACGTGGTGTACCCGTGGGTGGTCGACTGCGCGGCGCTGCGCGCCGCCGGGTGGCGGCCCGCTTACGGCAACGCCGAGGCGCTGTCGCTGCTGCTCGCCGCCCGCAGCGGGCACCGCGCCGTGGCGGGCCGCAGGATCGCGAGAAAGGAGGCGGCGATCACGGCCGCCGCGGGGACCGCGGCCGTCATCGGCACCGCCGCGATCGTCCGCGCCGCACGCCGCAGGAACCGGTCGTTACGATCTTCGCCAGGCGCGGTACCGTGGACGCGTGAGCCAGATCAGGCTGATCGCGATCCGGGACACCGAACTGTCCGTCGACGAGGTGCGGGTGGCGGTGGCGGACCCCGCGGCAGGAGGCCTGGTGCTGTTCGCAGGCGTGGTGCGCGACAACGACAGCGACCGGGGCGTGACAGGGCTGTCGTACACCGCTCATCCCTCCGCGGAGGCCGAACTGCGGCGGGTCGTCGAAGAGATCGCCGCCAAGTACGACGACGTCATCGGCCTGGCGGCGGTGCACCGCACCGGCGACCTGGGGATCGGTGACCTGGCGGTGGTCGTCGGCGTCTCCTGCGGGCACCGCGCGGAGGCCTTCACGGCCTGCCACGCGCTGATCGACGAGCTGAAGGCGTCGGTGCCGATCTGGAAGCACCAGCGCTTCACCGACGGGACCGCCGAGTGGGTCGCCAGCGCGTAGTCTTCCGAGCATGTCCCGACGTTCCCTGACGCTGCTGATCGCCGGGTTCGCGACCCTGGTCGCGATCGCGGTGGCCGTCCTCGTCCCCGTGCCTTACGTGATCCTCGGGCCCGGTCCAACGCTGAACACGCTGGGCGAGTCCGGGGGGCAGCCGCTGATCACGATCATCGGGAGGAAAACGTACCCGACCGTCGGCAACCTCAACATGGTGACGGTCAGCTACCAGGGCGGGCCAGGCGCGAACCTGAACATATTCCAGGCGCTGCGCGCCTGGCTTGACCCGTCGGAAGCCGTGGTCCCTGAGAGCGAGCTGTTCCCGCCCGGGCAGACCGCGCAGCAGTCGCTGGCGCAGGACACCGAGGAGATGGCCTCCTCGCAGCAGACGGCCACCGCCGCCGCCCTCACCGTGCTGCACATCCCCTACCAGACTCAGGTCGTGGTCATGCAGACCGTGCCGGGAACGCCGGCGAGCAAGGTGCTCAAGGCGGGCGACGTGGTCACCGCGGTGGACGGCAAGCCGGTGACCGGGGCCACGAACCTGAGCTCGCTGATCACGTCGCACCCGGCGGGCACGCTGCTGCAACTGACGGTGCTGCGGGACGGGAAGACGCTGCAACTCTCGGTGCGGAGCGAGAATTCGGGCGGCACGCCGATCATCGGCGTCGAGGTCCAGGAGGAGTACAAGTTCCCGTTCACGGTCAAGATCAGCGTCGGCGACATCGGCGGGCCAAGCGCGGGCATGATGTTCGCGCTCGGGATCATCGACAAGCTCACCCAGCTGAACCTGACGGGCGGCAAGTTCATCGCCGGCACGGGCGAGATCACCTCGGCGGGGCAGGTGGAGCCGATCGGCGGCATACAGCAGAAGATGGTCGGGGCGCGGGACGCGGGCGCGACGATCTTCCTGGCGCCGGCCGGGAACTGCTCGGACACGGCGGGCGCGATCCCGGCCGGGCTGCGGGTCGTGAAGGTGAGCACGCTGGCTGGCGCCATCTCCGATCTGGAGGCCATCAAGGCCGGCAAGCCGGTCCCATCCTGCTGACACTTATCAGGCCGCACTCATGTGGCACTGTGCCCGGGGGCGTAGGCTCTCAGCTGACAGGACTTCGAAGGGAGCGGATGGGGCCGTGGCACTTCGGGTACTCGTCGATGCAACCGACGTTCCGACCGACCGCGGAGCGCTCGGCCGTTACGTTGATGGACTGATCGGTGCGCTCGGCTCGGAAAGCGCGGGGGCGGACCTGGCGGTGGTGTGCCAGCGCGCCGACGAGGAACGGTACGGACGGCTGGCGCCGGGTGCGCGCATCGTCGCCGGCCCGGCGGCGCTCGGACACCGGCCCGCGCGGCTGGCCTGGGAGCAGAGCGGGCTTCCTGTCGTCGCGCAGCAGGTGGCCGCGGACGTGATCCACATGCCGCACTTTTCGATGCCGCTGCGGCCCGGGCGGCCGACCGTCGTCACCGTGCACGACGTCACGTACTTCACCGAACCCGAGGAGCACAGCGCGGCAAGCACGCTGTTCTTCAAGTCGGCCATCAGGACCGCGACGCGGCGCGCGAGCCGGCTGATCGTCCCCTCCAACGCGACTCGCGACGAGCTCGTCCGGCTGCTCGGCATGGACCCGGCCAAGATCGACGTCGCCTACCACGGGGTGGACCACCGGCTGTTCCACCGTCCGGAGCCGCGCCAGGTCAACCAGGTGTCGGCGCGGCTCGGGCTGCACGGCCAGCCCTACGTGGCGTTTCTCGGCTCGCTTGAGCCGCGCAAGAACGTGGCCGCCCTGGTCCGCGGCTGGGCGGCCGCCGTGACCGACCTCGCGGACCCGCCGGCGCTCGTGCTCGGCGGCGGCGGGGGCTGGAGCGAGGAGATGGACGCCGCGGTCGCCACGGTCCCGCCGCACTTGCGGCTGGGCCGGCCCGGCTACCTGCCGTTCGCCGACCTGCCGGGCTTTCTCGGCGGCGCGCTCGTGGTGGCGTTCCCCTCGCGCGGCGAGGGGTTCGGGCTGCCGGTGCTCGAGGCGATGGCATGCGGCGCGCCGGTGCTGACCACGCACCGCACATCGCTGCCTGAGGTGGGCGGCGACGCGGTCGCGTACACCGAGCCGGACGCCGACTCCATCACGGTCGCGCTGCGCGCGCTGCTCGACGACCCGCAGCGGCGGGACACGCTCGGCGCCGCCGGGTATACACGCTCCCAGGAGTTCACCTGGGCGGCATCGGCCGCGGCGCACCTGGCCAGCTACAAGCGGGCGGCCGACCAGGAGGCGACCGGCACCCGCGCCGGGTAGGCCGCGGGTATGCTGCGTGAGTTGCCGGTGCCGCCCGGCCGCTGTCCATCGGAGACGACCGCTTAAGGTGACGATGCAAATGCCGCGTGAACCCCTGGAAGCGATCATGCTCGTGGGCGGCAAGGGGACCCGGCTGCGGCCGCTCACGCTGTCCGCGCCGAAGCCGTTGCTGCCGACCGCGGGGGTGCCCTTCCTCGCGCACCAGCTCGCGCGGGCGGCGGAGTGCGGCATCACCCACGTCGTGCTCGCGACCTCCTACCGGGCCGAGATGTTCGCCGCGGCCTTCGGCGACGGGTCGGGGTTGGGGCTGACCATCGACTACGTCCACGAGTCCGAGCCGCTCGGCACCGGCGGCGGAATCCGCAACGCGGCGTCCTTGCTGCGCGGCGGCCCAGAGGACCCGGTCGTGGTGCTGAACGGCGACATCCTGTCCGCCCACGACCTGCCCGCCCAGGTCGACCTGCACCGCAAGAGCGATGCCGCGGTGACGCTGCACCTGGTCGAGGTGGAGGATCCCAGCCGGTACGGCTGCGTGCCGACCGACGAAGGCGGGCGGGTGACCGCGTTCCTTGAGAAGACCCCGCACCCGGTCACCAACCGGATCAACGCGGGCTGCTACGTCTTCCGCCGGTCGGTCATCGACCTGATACCGCCGGGTCAGGTGGTGTCGGTGGAACGCCAGACGTTCCCCGCCCTGATCGCGGCAGGCGCGGTGCTGATGGGCTACGCCGAGTCCGCGTACTGGCTGGATGTCGGCACTCCCGAGGCGTTCGTGCGCGGCTCGTGCGACCTCGTGCTCGGCCGCATGCCGTCGCCGGCCGTCCCCGGCTCGGGTGCCGAGTCGCTGCTGCTCGCCGGCGCCGTGGTGGCCGGCGATGCCCGGCTGTCCGGAGGTTCGGTGGCGGGCGCGGGCGCGTCCGTCGGCTCGGGTGCCGTGGTGGACGCCAGCGTGGTCTTCGACGGGGCCGCGATCGGCGCCGGCGCCATCGTCCGGATGAGCATCGTCGGCCGTAACGCCACGATCGCCGCGGGTGCGGTGCTCGACGGCGTGGTCATCGGCGACGGCGCGTTCGTCGGCTCAGGCAACGAACTCGCCCACGGCATGCGCGTCTGGCCCGGCGTCCGCCTCGAGCCCACGTCGGTCCGCTTCTCCTCCGACGCCTAGACCCGCTTGTCACCTTCAGGACCGCGGCCTCGCGGCTGCTGTCTGTTCCTCTTTTGGCACCTTGGGCGCCGCACCGCACCCAGTCCGGCCCCGCGGGCAACTACAGCCCCGCCGGTACCACCGTTCCCGCGTCGCCCGCCCCCGGTGCCGTCGCCCAGGTCCCGCCGGGCTCGCCCGCCGCGCGTACTGGCGGTGGGGCCCACAGCGCCAAGCCTCTTGGCGCTGGGGCCCCCTGCGCCAAGAGCCGCCGGGACCTTACCAGCCTGGCAGCCTGGCGGCACCCGAAACGGGCAATGGCGACTTGTTATCCGGCGCGTGCCCCGACTCCGGAAAGCCTTCCCGATAACCGCCCCGCCCTGCGGAGCGGGGTTGGGGCGGTTCGCGCGGCCCGCGTACAGTTAGCTGATCAGACCTACACCGAACGTAATCACGATGACGGACTCCAGCGTGCCTGAGCCACCGGCTTCGCCCGCCCCGCACGGCGCCGCCCCGAACGCCCTCGGCCCGCACGGCACGGCCCTGCACGGCACGGACCCGCACGGCACGGCCCTGCACGACACGGCCCCGCACGACATGGCGGCTACCGGCGCGGAAAGGCGCGCTGGCGGGAAAAGCGCCCGCAAGCGGGTGCGGCGGGGCGCCTTGGGGTACTGGAGCGAGGCGGACCGCGGGCATGACCCGCTGGCGACGATCCTGGCCCAGAACCAGATCCGCCTTCCCGGCCTTGTCCCGCTCAGGCATCAGCGCATGGCGGCTTCGCCATGGAATTACTACCGGGGTGCGGCGGCGGTGATGGCTGGCGACCTCGCTAGTCAGCCAAGCAGCGGGCTGACCGTACAGCTGTGCGGTGACGCGCACGTCCTGAACTTCGGGCTATGGGCCACGCCTGAGCGGAGGCTGGCGTTCGATCTGCGCGACTTCGACGAGACCCTGCCCGGCCCGTTCGAGTGGGACGTCAAGCGGTTCGCCGCCAGCCTGGTCGTGGCGGCGCGGGAGAACCGGGTCAAGCCCGCCAGGGCGGCGGCCGCGGTGACCGCCGGCGTGGCGGCCTACTGCCGCGGCATGCGCCGGTACGCGACGATGCACGAGCTCGACATCTGGTACGACAGCATGCACGTCGACAGCCTGATCGGCTACTTCGAGCCGGCCGACCGGGGGCGGGTTTCGATCCACATCGAGAAGCAGCGCAAGCGCCGCACGAGCCGGGGAGCCTTCGCCAAGCTCACGACGATGGTGCACGGGCGGCCGAGGATCACCGCGGACCCGCCCATCCGCGTGACGGTCGGCGACGACGAGCAGGACGACCTCGTCGACCACCTGCTGGCCGGGTACCGGCTGACCCTGCAAGAGGACCGGCGCATCTTGTTCGACCGGTTCACCCCGGTCGACGTTGTCCGCCAGGTCGTGGGGGTGGGCAGCGTGGGAATGCGGGTCTACCTGGTGCTGCTGGAGGGGCGAACCGGTGCCGATCCGTTGTTCTTGCAGGTCAAGCAGGCTGGCCCGGCGGTGTACGAGGCCCATATCGAGCCCAGCAGGCACGGCAACCACGGTGCCAGGGTGATCAGCGGCAAGCGGCTCGTGCAAAGCGCCACCGACATCTTCGTCGGCTGGGGCTCGCTGGACGGGAGGGACTACTACATCCGGCAGTTCCGGGACATGAAGATCATCCCGACGACCGACCTGATCGCCCCGCGCCTCCTTGAGTTCGCGACCGCATGCGGCGAGGCGCTCGCCCGCGCGCACGCCCGCACCGGTGACCCGGTGGCCATTGACGCCTACATCGGGAAGGGCCCCGCGTTCGCCGCTGCGATCGGCCGGTTCGCCCGCCTGTACGCCGAGCAGAACGAGCGGGACCACGCCCAGCTCGTCGGCGCCATCGCGGCCGGTGCCATCGAGAGCCCGGCTGGCTAGCCGGGCGACGCCGGGCGCCCCCCGGCCGCCCCCGGCCGCAGCCCCCGGGCGCCCCCCGAATGTCGGGGCCGGGTCCTAGCATGGGGAACCATGGCCGAAGCCGCTCTTGCCCGTGACTGGCAGGCGCCGTTCCCGCTCGATGTCCGGCTGACGCTGTCCGTGCACGGCCGGGGCAGCGGTGATCCCGCCTTCCGGATCGACGAGGCGGGCGCGGTGTGGCGCACCTCGCTCACCCCGGACGGGCCTGGCACGATCCGGGTCCTGCCAGCCAGGCGCCAGGACACCCCGCCGGCGGCCGCGGGCACCCGCGTGCTCGCGTGCGCCTGGGGTCCAGGCGCGCCCTGGCTGCTCGACGCTCTGCCCGCCAGCCTGGGTATGCATGACGATGTTTCTGGCTTCGACCCGGGCACCCATCCCGTTCTCCGCGAGCTGGCCGGCCGGCACCGCGGCCTGCGCGTGGGCCGCACCGGCCGCCTGATGGAGGCGCTGGTCCCTGCGGTCCTTGAGCAGAAGGTCGTGGGATTCGAGGCGCGCCGCGCCTGGCGGATCCTGCTGGCCAGGTTCGGCACGCCGCCGCCCGGCCCGGCGCCGGCCGGCATGCGCGTCTTTCCCGACGCGCGGACCTGGCGGCGTATCCCCTCGTGGGAGTGGCACCGGGCCGGCGTTGAAGGGGTCCGCGCTCAGACGATCAGCATGGCGGCGGGCGTGGCCGACAGCCTGGAGCGCCTGCTCACGCAAAGCGGCGCAGAAGCCGATCGCGCGCTGCGGACCATCCCGGGCATCGGCCCGTGGACGTCCGCCGAGACCCGGCAGCGTGCCGCTGGGGATCCGGACGCGGTTTCGGTCGGCGACTACAACCTGCCGAAAGCCGTCGGCTGGGCGCTGGCAGGCCGCCAGGCAACCGACGACGCGGCGATGCTCGAACTGCTCGCGCCGTACGCGGGCCACAGGCACCGCGTGACCAGGCTCGTGGAGCTCAGTGGCCTGGGGCCGCCGCGCCGCGGTCCCCGGCTGCCGGTCCGCGACTACCGCAGCTGCTGACCGGCGACTACCGCAGCTGCTGACCGGCGACCGCCAGGGCCGCCCGGGCCGCCCATGACCCCGCCGCAGCCGCTAACCCCGCCAACCCGGGCCAACCCCGGGCAACCCCGCTAACCGTGAGCCAGCCCCGGCATGCCGCCGTCTGTGCCTTAAAGTTCCGCTATGAGCGCTTCCAGCATCGACCGGGATGAAACCGGCGACGTACCTGAGGCCGCCGCGACAGGGACCGCCGCGAGAGGGACCGCCGCCGCGACAGGGACGGCCGTGACCGGGGCGGCCGCGACAGGGACCGCCGTGACCGGGGCCGTCACGAGAGGGACGGCCGCCGTGACCGGGGCCGCCACGAGAGGGACGGCTGCCGCGACAGGGACCGCCGCGACGCAGGCCGGCGGGACCGACTCGGCGATGCGCAGGGCGCTGGCCCGGGCCAGGGACGGCAAGCCGCTCGACACCGGCGAGGCGACCGTCCTGCTGCGCGCCCGCGGCCAGGCGCTGCGGACGCTGCTCAGCTACGCGGGCCGGACCAGGGACGCGGGGCTGGAGGCGGCCGGCCGGCCGGGGATCATCACCTACTCAAGGAAGGTGTTCATCCCGCTGACCAGGCTCTGCCGGGACCGCTGCGGCTACTGCACGTTCGCGACCGTCCCCGGCCGCCTCGCCAGCCCCTTCCTCAGCCCCGACGAGGTGCTCGACATCGCAAAGCGCGGCGCGGAACTAGGCTGCAAGGAGGCCCTGTTCACCCTCGGCGACCGGCCAGAAGCCCGGTGGCGCCAGGCCAGGGAATGGCTGGACGCGCACGGTTACGACGACACGCTCTCCTATGTCCGCGCGATGGCGATCCGGGTCCTGGAGGAGACGGGCCTGCTGCCGCACCTGAACCCGGGCGTGCTGTCCTGGCAGGACTTCCAGCGCCTCAAGCCGGTCGCCCCGTCGATGGGCATGATGCTGGAGACCACGTCCGAACGCCTTTTCACCACCAAAGGCGCCCCGCACTTCGGCAGCCCCGACAAGGACCCGAAGGTCCGCCTGCGCGTGCTCGAAGACGCCGGCCGCAGCAACGTCCCCTTCACCACCGGCATCCTCATCGGCATCGGCGAGACGCTCGAAGAACGGGCCGAATCGATCTTCGCCATCCGCAAGATCGCCCGCGAGTACAACGCCATCCAGGAAGTCATCGTGCAGAACTTCCGCGCCAAGCCCGACACGAAGATGCGGGGGGTCCCTGACGCCGACCTCGAGGACCTCGCCGCGACCATCGCCACCACGCGGCTCGTCCTCGGCCCGAAGGCGCGCGTCCAGGCGCCGCCGAACCTCGTCGGCGACCAGTACCAGCTCATCCTCGACGCCGGCATCGACGACTGGGGCGGCGTCTCGCCGCTGACACCGGACCACGTCAACCCCGAACGTCCCTGGCCGCAGATCGACGAGCTCGCCAGGCACACCGCGCGCGGCGGGTTCACGTTGCGCGAGCGCCTCACCATCTACCCGCCGTACATCCGTGAGCCCTGGCTCGACCCGCGCCTCGCCAGGCACGTGGCCGCGCTCGCCGACCCCGGCACGGGCCTGGCCACCGAGGCCGCGATCCCGGCAGGCATCCCCTGGCAGGAGCCGGATGGCGGCTGGGGGGACGCATCCGGCCGCACGGACCTGCACGTCACCATCGACACCACCGGCCGCACCCATGACCGCAGGGACGACTTCGCTGAGGTCTACGGAGACTGGGATTCATTGTCAGAACGAGCCGTCGCGGCTGCCGGCGGCAACGCCCACTCCCCGGCGGGGCCTGCCGCCAGCCCAGGCGAACGTTCCGCGCCGGCGGCCCCGGCCCTCGCCAGGCCCGGCGAGGTGGCCGCCGCCCTCCGCCAGGCCGAACGCGACCCCGCCGCCCTCACCGACCAGGCCGCGATCGCCCTGCTCGGCGCCGACGGCGACGACCTGGAGGCACTGGCGGGGATCGCGGACGCGCTGCGCAGGGAGGTCAACGGCGACGACGTGACGTTCGTGGTCACGCGGAACATCAACTTCACCAACGTCTGCTACACCGGCTGCCGGTTCTGCGCGTTCGCGCAGCGCCGGACCGACGCCGACGCCTACACGCTGTCGCTTGACCAGATCGGCGACCGGGCCGCGGAGGCCTGGGCGGCGGGCGCGACCGAGGTCTGCATGCAGGGCGGCATCCACCCGGACCTGCCGGGCACCGCGTACTTCGACATCGCCGCCGAAGTCAAGCGCCGCTGCCCCGGCATGCACGTGCACGCGTTCTCGCCGATGGAGGTGATGAACGGGGTCTCCCGCACCGGGCTGCCGCTGCGCGAGTGGCTGGTCCGCGCCAGGGAGGCGGGCGTCGGCTCGCTGCCAGGCACGGCCGCGGAGATCCTGGACGACGACGTGCGGTGGGTGCTGACCAAGGGCAAGCTGCCGGCCGCCGACTGGGTGAGCGTGATCACGACCGCGCACGAACTGGGCATCCCCACGACCGCGACGATGATGTACGGCCACGTGGACACCCCGGCGCACTGGGTCGGCCACCTGCGGGTGATCCGCGGCATCCAGGAGCGGACCGGCGGGTTCACCGAGTTCGTGCTGCTCCCGTTCGTGCACACCAGCGCGCCGATCTACCTGGCGGGGCTGGCCAGGCCCGGCGCCACCAGGCGGGAGAACCGCGCCGTGCACGCGGTCTCCCGGCTGCTCCTGCACGGGGCGATCGGCTCCATCCAGTGCTCGTGGGTGAAGCTGGGCGACGAGCTGTGCCGGGACGTGCTCCGCGGCGGCGTCAACGACCTGGGCGGCACGCTCATGGAGGAGACGATCAGCAGGATGGCCGGCGCGGACAACGGCTCGTACAAGACGATCAGCGACCTGCGCGCGATCACCGGGCCGCTCGGCAGGCCGCTGCGGCAGCGCACCACCCTCTACGGCGAGCCCGCCCCCGAACGCCAGGCCGCCGCCACGGCCAGCGACGGCGTCTGCGCCTCGGTCCGGAAGGGCCCGCCGCTCATCGTCGGCTAGCGCCGCCGCAGCGCGCGACCAGATGCGCGACAAGATGATGAATGTGACATCCAGCCGCCTATGACCGGCTCGATGTCACATTCATCCGGCTCAGTGCGCACGGGGGCGCACCGAGTCGGGGTGCGGGTGCGGCGTCATTGGCTTCAGCGAACGATGGTGAACGCCGCGGGGTCACGCGGCGGGCGCGGCGGCGCCGGGGCGGCGGGGTGGCCGACCGCTACGGCGCCCATCGGCCGCCAGCCCGCGGGCAGGCGCAGTGCCGCCGCCGCCACGTCCTGGCAGAACAGGGCCGAAGAGATCCACGCCGACCCCAGGTTCTCCACCGCGAGGGCGACGAGCAGATTCTGCACGGCGGCGCCCATCGAGACGGTGAACATGTCCTGCTCGGCGCGGGCCCGGCGGCCGTCGGGGGTGTCGGGGTAGGCGTGCGCGGCCGAGGTCTCCAGGCAGGGGACCACGATCAGCGGCGCCGCACGCAGCGGCAGGCCGCGCCGCAGGCGGCGGGCGATCTGCTCGTCGGTGAACCCGTCGCCGCGCAGGTCCGCCGCCCACGCGTCCTGCATGGCGTCGAGCAGCGCCGCACGGGCCGCCGCCGACGACACGATCACGAACCGCCAGGGCTGGCTGTGGTGCGGCGCCGGCGCGGTCAGC
>JASHPP010000721.1 GCA_030038035.1 Trebonia sp. | reverse complement strand
GCTGCTGCTCGGGGCGCCCGCGCTCGGCGCGCTCGCCCTGCTGCCCCGCGGGCGGCGCCCGGCGCAGCTGCCGGTGACCGTCCGCCTGTCGCCGGCCCGGTGCTTCGAAGGCGAGGACGTGCGGCTCGCCGTCAGCGTCGGCGTCGCCGCCGGAGCCGGAGCCGGAGTTCGCCTGGACGAGGTGACGTTCACGGTCTCGCCGGCCGACGGCGTCTCGGTCTGGCCAGCGGACGGGCCCGCCACCCAGACCGTGCTTGACGCCACGCGGGCTTGCGCGGCGTGGACCCTGCGGCCGGACCGCTGGGGACGGCGGGAGTCGGCCACGGTCAGCGTGACCTGCCGGGCCGGGATGGGCGCCTGGCAGACCTCGCTGCTTGCCCGGCCGGGCATGCTCGATGTCTTCCCGCGCGCCCCGCGGGTGCGGCCCCGGCTCGTGCCGCCCGAACTGCTGCGGCGGATCGGCGAGCACGCCGGCCGGGCGAGCGGGGACGGGACCGAGTTCGCCGGAATCCGGCCCTACGTGCCCGGCGACCCGCTGCGGGACGTGAACCGCCCGGTGAGCATCCGGCGCGGGCAGTGGCACGTCAACCAGCGCGCCGCATCCCGTGCGGCCGACCTGGTCGTCATGATCGACGTGTTCGACGACATCGGTCCGCCCGGTGACAGCACCCTGGACCTCGCGGTCCGCGGCGCGGCCGCGCTGGTGGCCGCGTACCTGCGGATCAGCGACCGCGCCGGGCTGGTCGTGCTCGGCGGGCTGCTCCGCTGGCTGGCCCCGGCGCCAGGCGACAGGCACTTCTACCGGATCGCGGCGATCATGCTCGACGCGCGCCACCACAGCTACGTCAGCCCCGACCTGAACCGCATCCCGCGCCAGGCGCTGCCGCCAGGCGCGCTTGTCGTCGCGTTCACCCCGCTGCTCGACCCGCGCGCGCTGACCGCGCTCACCGACCTGCGGCAGCGCGGCTTCGCGCTGGCCGTCGTGGACACGCTGCGGCACGAGCCCCCGGTCGCGGCGCGGGCGAGCGCGGACGCGCTCGCGCTTCGGGTGTGGCGGCTGGAGCAGGCCGCACTCCGGGAGGGCCTGGCGGGGATCGGCGTCCCCGTGTTCGGCTGGGCTGAAGGCTCAGAACTCGACGCGGTGCTGGCTCCGGTGCGCGGACCTGCGCCGCGGGGCCGGCGATGAGGGTACCTGGCGCCGGCGGCTCGCCGCTCGCCGTGGCGCTGGTAGCCGCGGGGACCGCCGCCGCCTTCGGCTGCCATCTCGGCGATGCCGGCCTGGCGGCCGTCGGGATCGTCATCCTCGGCCTGCTCCTGGCCGTGGGCGCGCCCCCGGGCCTGTCTGGCCGCCTGGCGGCCCGCTGGGCGGCCCGCCAGGTCCCCGCGCTCACCGCGGGCGCCGTCACGACAGGCGTCGCGCTCGCCGCGCTGACCTTCCGCCCCCCGGCCGTGGTCTGGGCGGTGCTGGCCGGCGCGGCCGCGGCCGTCGCGGCCTACCTGATCGCCGTGCCGCGCGGCCCGCGCACCCCGCCGTCGGCATGACGCCCCGGGCCCGGCAGCGTCCGCCGTCAGCCTTTGCGCGCAGGCATCGGACATCGGCGCTATTGTTTGAGGCTAGTCACAATTTGGTACTTTCGCGTTCGCCGCTCGCGGTGGGCGAGCGCTGCGGGGCAGGAACACCCACGATGGTCAGCAGCCTGGAACCGAGGGTGCCCGAGGGCATCGACATCACGCACCCGAGCATCGCGCGGGTCTACGACTATCTGCTCGACGGCAAGGACAACTTCGCGGTCGACCGGGCCGTCGCGGACAAGCTGATGGCCTCCCACCTGGAGCCGAAGCGGCTCGCGCTCGCCAACAGGGACTTCCTCGTCCGTGCGGTGCGGTTCGTCGCGGAGCAGGGCGTCGCCCAGTTCCTCGACCTGGGCAGCGGCCTGCCGACCTCGCCGAGCGTCCACGAGGTGGCCCGCGACGTCGTTCCCGGCGCGCGCGTCGTCTACGTCGATCACGACCCGGTGGTGATCGCGCACAACCGCGCGCTGCTTGCCACTGGCGACGGCCTCGTCACGGTCCGGGCCGATCTGCGCGACCCGCAGGCCGTGCTCGGCAGCGAGATCGTCAAGGACTGCCTCGACTTCGCCCAGCCAGTCGCGATTCTCCTGCTCAGCATCCTGCACTTCATCGGGGACGAGGAAGATCCGGAGGGCATCGTCGCCCGGTACCGGGACGCCCTCGCGCCAGGGAGCTTCCTGGTGCTCTCGACCGGCACCTCCCAGGGGGCGGACCCGGGCATGGTCTCCGGCACGAGGGATGCCTACCAGGACTACAGCACGCCATTCCGGCTCCGCTCGCACGCGGAGGTCCTGCGCTTGTTCGACGGCTTCGAGCTGGCCGATCCTGGCGTGGTCCTGATGCAGGACTGGCGCCCGGGCAAGACAACCGACCGAGTCCCGCTGAAGGCGACGAACCTGTCCGGTGCCGGGGTAAAACGGTAACGGGACGTCGGCGCTTGGCGGCTTTCCCTTGCGGGCCGTGGCCGCTCGGTTCACAATGGCCGCAATTGGTGATGAGGCTCGCCACGGTCCGGTAATGCAGGGGGGTTTCCAGGACCGGAACCGCGGGTGCTGTGCTCACTGGTCCTGGAGGCAGCTCCCGGAGCCGGAGAGCCCGCTGACGGCTTCTGTGTCCTGTCCGGCTTCGGCAGGTGAGGAGCCCGCCAATGACCGTGTTCCGCCGCATCCTGGTCGGCTGGGACTGCTCGCCCGGCGCCGTCGCCGCCTTGCGCGCGGCGGCCGCGGTGACGACCGACGGCGCGGCGCACATCGTCGCGCTCACGGTGCTGCGGCCCGCGCCGCATACCGAAGACGCCGACGAGGGCGTCGCCGACTTCAACGGCCGCCAGCGCTTCGCCCAGGAGACCTTCGCCAAAGCCTGCGAAGCGATCCCGGACGTCCAGCGGGCCCGGATGAGCCTGCAGTTCGCCCAAAGCGGCGACGCCGCCAAGACCGTCTGCGACTACGCCCAGCAGCATGGTTTCGACCTGCTTGTCCTCGGCAGGCACGGCACTGGCGGCGTGCTGCACCCGCGCCTGGGTCACGTCGCCGCGACCGCGGCCCGCAAGAGCAGCCTGCCGGTACTGCTGGCACCCTAGACCGCCGCTTCCCGCAAACATGGTCAATTCGCCCCGCGGAAAATCGCCATGTATTGTAAGAGCTGCATACGCGATGAGGCTCGCGTGTCGCCGGGGAACACGGCTGATGGCCTCTACCTGCAAGCTGTGTCCGGCGTCGGACGAGCAGGGGAGGCGTACTTGTGCCTGAGCTAATTCAGGTTCTGCAGAGCCTTGTCGTCCTCACGTTCGCCCCCCTGTACGCAGGTGCGATGACGCGCGCCGAGGCTGTCGTCGGGTCCAAGCGCGGCCCGAGCGTGCTGCAGCCTTACCGCGACCTGGCCAAGCTCCTGCGCAAGGGCAGCGCGGTCAGCGACCAGGCGTCCTGGGTGTTCCGCGGCGCCCCGTTCGTCGCGTTCGCCTGCTACCTGACGGTGTCGGTCATCGTCCCCGTGATCACGAACGAGCCGCTGCCGCTGGCCTTCCTCGCCGACCTGATCGGCGGCGCGTTCGTGCTCACGCTGGCGAGCTTCGTCATCTCGCTGGCCGGCCTGGATACCGCGAGCCCGACCGGCGGCCTGGGGGCGAGCCGGGCAAGCTGGATCGGCAGCATGGCCGAGCCGGCCCTGATCCTCATCTTCTTCACCGTCGGCGCGGTGTCGGCCTCTGACAACCCGTACCTGATGAACCACGCCGTCGCGTCCTCGCCGTACGTGGTCGTGCTGCCGACGCACCTGCTCGGGCTGGTCGCGTTCTTCATGATCGTGCTGGTGGAGAACGGCCGGATACCGATCGACACGCCCGGCGGCTCGACGGAGATCTCGATGATCGAGGAGAACCGGGTACTGGAGTACTCCGGCCGCGAGTACGCGCTGGTCAAGTGGGGGAGCTGGATGAAGCTCTTCCTGCTGTCCTCGGTCTTCATGAACGTGTTCGTGATCCCCTGGGGGCTCGGCAACGCGACCAGCCTGCCCGGCGCGCTGCTGGCGATCCCGGTGCTGCTCGGCAAGCTCGCCCTGTGCGGCCTGGCGATCGTGATCATCGACACCTCGTTCGCGAAGCTGCGCTTCTTCCGTATCGCCGAGTTCCTCGGCGCCGCGTTCATGCTCGCCCTGGTCGGCGTGGCCACGTCCTACGTGATCGGAGCCTGAACACAATGCAGAGCCTGTCCGCGACCAGCGCCGCCGGCGTCCTGCTCGACCTGTCCGGCGTGCTGATCCTGCTGCTCGCGTTCGCCTGCCTGGCGTCCAAGCTGTTCAACCGGTACGTGGTCTACTACGGCGCCCAGTCGGTCGTGCTCGCGTTCGCGGCCGGGACCGCCGCGGTCGTCTTCCACAGCGCCGAGCTGTGGATCCTCGCCGCGCTCACGCTGGCGGTCAAGGGGATCGCGATCCCGGTGGCGGCCCGCAGGCTGCTGATGACCCGGCTGGCGCTCAAACGCGACGCCGCGATGTCCACCGGCCTGTCCACCTCGCTGATCGCCGGAGGCGCGCTGACCGCGTTCGCCTACCTGGTGACCCGGCCCGCGCTGCTGCCGCACGGCACGGTCGCGTCCGCGGTGGTCCCGCTGTCCACCGCGGTGATCCTGCTCGGCGCGCTGGCGATGGTGGTGCGCAGGCACACGGTGGCGCAGCTCATCGGCTGGCTGATCGTGGAGAACGGGGTCTTCCTCGGCGCGATCACGCTGGTCGCGACGTTCCCGTTCATCGTCGAGGCAGGGATCTTCCTGGACATCGTCGCGGGGGTGCTGATCATGGTCGTGTTCGTCTCCGGGCTCACCCGCCAGCTGGCCCAGGCCAGCGCCGCCGAGCTGCGGGAGCTCCGCGGATGACCGCCCTGGCCATCCTCATCGCGCTGGGCCCGCTGGCCGGGTCGGCCGCCGTGCTCGCCGGAGCCCGGGCCCGGTGGGCCGGCCTGGCCCAGGCGGCCGGCGCAGCGGTCTCCCTCGGCTGCGCGGTCGCGCTGCTCGTCACGCTGGACGGTCACCGGCCGCTGGCCGGCTGGGACGGCTTCCTCTACGTGGACACGCTCGGCGGCTTCTTCGCGATGACCGTGGCCGCCGTCACCCTGCTCGCCGCGCTCGGCTCGATCGGCTACATCTCCGCCCAGGAAGACGCCGGCGAGCTCAGCTCCTTCCAGGTCCGGCTCTACTTCACGTTCTTCGGCCTGTTCGCCTCGCTGATGCTCGCGGCGCTCGAGACCGGCAACCTCGGCCTGCTGTTCGTCCTCATCGAGGGGAGCACGCTGGCCAGCGCGGCCCTTGTCGGCCTGGAGGGCCACCCGCGGTCGCTCGAGGCGGCGTGGAAGTACATCATCATCAGCTCGCTCGGCGTCACGATCGCGCTGGCCGGCACGCTGTTCCTGTTCTACTCGGGCAGCGCCCTGCACCTGGGCTCTAACCTGGGCCTGACCTGGCCGTACCTGCTTATGCACGCACACGCGCTGGCCCCGCAGAGCCTGCGGCTGGCGTTCCTGCTCGCCGTGGTGGGCTACGGCACCAAGGTCGGGCTGGCGCCGATGCACACCTGGCTGCCCGACGCGCACGCCGAGGCGCCGAGCCCGGCAAGCGCGATGCTGTCCGCCGCGCTGCTGAACACGGGCATGTACGCCATCATCAGGTTCCTCGCGATCGCCCACGCGCGGCTCGGCGGCACCTACCCGCGGGCGGTGCTGCTGTCCTTCGGCTTCGCCTCGATCGTGATCGGCGCGCTGTTCATGGTGCGGAAGGGGAACTTCAAGCGATTGTTCGCCTATTCGAGCGTGGAGCACATGGGCATCATCGCGGTCGCCCTCGGCTTCGGCGGCACGCTCGGGCTCTACGGCGCGCTGCTGCAGATGCTGAACCACGCGCTGGCCAAGGCGGTGCTCTTCCTGTCCAGCGGCGACGTGTCGCTGCGCTACCGGACCAGGGAGGCAGCGCAGGTCAGCGGGCTGCTCGCGGCGGTGCCCGTCACCGGCGGCGCGCTGCTGCTCGCCTCGTTCGCGGTCCTCGGCTCGCCGCCGTTCGGCCTGTTCCTCTCCGAGCTGACGATCGTGCGGGCCGGCTTCGCGCACGGCAGCCCGGTGTTCCCGCTGCTCCTGCTCGCCCTGCTCGGCCTGGCGTTCGTGGCCTTCGCCCGGACCACGGCCGGGATGGTGACCGGCCCGCCGCCGACCGAGCCGGTCCTGGCCAGCCCGTACCGGGACCGAACGACGGTGGCGGTCACCGCCGCCCCGCTCATCCTCGGCCTGGCCGCGCTCCTGGTCCTCGGCCTGTGGATCCCCGTCGGCCTCGACGCGATCCTCCGCCATTCGATCGCGGTAATCGGATGACGACCGTCGAGCCGCGGGCGGCCCAGCCGATGGAGCTGATCTTGCGCCAGCTCACCGGCCTCGGCGGCCAGGAGGTCACCGACGGCGCGACCAGGGGAGCGGCCACGATCCGCCTGTCGCCCGAGGTCCTGGAGGCCGCCACGCATGCCCTCGCGGTCACCCAGGGCACCCGGCTCGCCGACATGTTCGCCGACAACGGCGGCGACCTCTGCACCCTGCGCCTGGTCTGGTCGTGCGGGCCCGGGTACCTGGTCACCGAGACCGAGGTCGCCACCGACGAGTACCCGGGGCTCTCCGACGTCGCGCCGGCCGCGTTCGTCGAGGAGTGCGAGATCTACGAGCAGTTCGGCATCCGGCCCGCTACCGGCAAGCCGCTCAACCGGCTCATGCTGCCGCCGCACGCGGGATCAGACTTTCCGCGGCTCGGGCACCGCCCGGCCCGGCCGCTCGACGAGGCGAACGCCCGGCATACCGTGGGCGGGCAGGCCTTCGAGTTCCCGTTCGGGCCGGTTCGCCAGGTCGGCGTGGAGAGCCTGTACTACGGCCTGGTCACCAGCGGCGAGGAAGTCGTCGACCTGTACCTGTTCGCCTGGCACAAGCACCGCGGCGTGGAATGGCGGCTGCGCGGCACCACCCCGGACGAGGGCGCCTTCCTCGCCGAGCGGGTGGAGGGGCTCAGCGCGGTCGCGCTCGGCTGGGCGTTCGCCGCCGCGGCGGAGGCGGCCCTCGGCGTCGCGCCGTCGGCCGAGGCGGCAAGGACCAGGGCGGTCGCGCTCGAGCTCGAGCGGCTGTACAACCACGCGGCGGCAACAGCGGCGCTGTGCCAGTCCACCGGCCTGACGGTGGGCCAGTCCGCCGCCGAGATCGCGCTGGAACGGCTGCTGCGGGTCAACGCGGCCGCCTTCGGCCACAGGTACCTGTTCGGCGTTGTCACCCCCGGCGGGGTCAGCCGCGCCCCGGACGCCGACGCGCTCCGCCGCGACCTGCCCGGCGCCTACGCCGAACTGCGCCGCGCCGCCGACGCGCTGCTGAACACGAACTCCTTCGTCGACCGGCTGGAGGCCACCGGCATCCTCACCGCCGAGCAGGCCCGCCGCCTCGGCCTGGTCGGCCCGGTCGCCAGGGCCACCGGCCTGGCCACCGACGCCCGCGCCACCCAGGTCCCCACTACCCACGCCCACCCCTCCCAAGTCCGTGCCACCGCCGCCCG
>JASHPP010000720.1 GCA_030038035.1 Trebonia sp. | reverse complement strand
CAGCGGTCTGCCCGGGCCGCCCGGGCCGCCCGGGCTGCCCGGTCGCCGCGGCGTCGCGCAGCACGCCAATGAAGGCGAGCGGTACCCGCGCCGCCGGGCCGATCGTCGCCTCCGGCGCGCGGTACCCGGGCACCGGCGAGCCGTAGATCAGCGCGTACTCGTGCGGGTGGGCCAGCGCCCAGTCGCGGATCGCGTGGCACGCCGCGGCCCACCGGCCGCGCGGGTCGGCGCCCGCCGCCGCGCTCACCGCGTCCTCGGCGGCGGACCCGACCGCGTTGTACGCGTCGATGATCAGCGCGGTCAGCAGGTCGTCGCGGCTGGGGTAGTACCTGTACAGCGCCGAGGAGACCATGCCGAGCGAACGCGCCACCGCGCGCAGCGACAGCCCGTCCGCGCCGACGTTGGCGAGCTGCCGCCGCGCCTCCTGCCTGATCTCGCGCGTCAGCTCGGCACGGGCCCGCTCGCGCGCGGTCTGGCTGGCGTTGACCGGACTCATCACCACTCCCAAGAGATCGCTAGACAAAAACGAGAGCACTGCTCTTGACAGGATAGCAGCCCTTCGTGTTCACTGATCTTAGTAGAGATCAGTGCTCTCGCAAAGAACCCGCGGGGAGCCGCAGAACTAGGAGCAAACCATGAACACCCGCTACGTCGCCCCCGGCGCTACCACCAAGGTCTTCAACCGCGCCGTCGCCGGCCTCACCCGGCTCGGGGTCAGCGTCTGGGGCTCCCGGGTGCTGTCCGTGCAGGGCCGCACCAGCGGCGAATGGCGCAGCACCCCGGTGAACCTGCTGGCATATGACGGCGGCAGTTACCTCGTCTCCCCGCGCGGCACCACCCAGTGGGTCCGCAACCTGCGCGCCGCCGACGGTCACGGCGAGCTGCGCCTCGGCCGCCGCGCCGAGCCGTTCCTGGCGATCGAACTCGGCGACGACGCCAAGCCGGACGTGCTGCGCGCCTACCTCAAGCGCTGGAAGATCGAGGTCGGCGCGTTCTTCGACGGCGTGGACGCCAACTCACCCGAGGAGACGCTGCGCCGCGTCGCTCCCGGCTACCCCGTGTTCCGGATCGAGCGGGCGAGCTAGGCCGCCGTGCGGCCGGCCGATCCCGCCAGCTTGTCCATCAGCGCGTCCAGCCTCTCGTCGGTGGCCTGCCGCGCCGGGTCCGCGAGGTACCAGGCGGCGATCTCCCGCGCGCCCCGCTCGAACGGGACGACCGCCCGCCACCCCGGCACCACCGAGCGCAGCTTGGAGTTGTCGAAGACCATCGAGTGCGCCTTGTCGCCGAGCAGCGACGCGCCCCATTCCCTGTCGGCCGCCGCGATCGCGTCAGAAGGCACGTGCACGAGGTTGCCGGTGACGCCCAACGCGGCCGCGAGGGCGTGCGCGATCTGGTCCCACGTGAGGACGTCATCGGATGTGATGTGGAACGCCTCCCCCAGCGTCCGCGGGTGCCCGAGCAGCGGCACGAACCCGCGCGCGAAGTCGGTGGCGTGCGTCACCGTCCACAGCGACGTCCCGTCCCCGTGCACGATCACCGGCTTGCCCGCGAGCATCCGCGCCAGCGCCGTCCACCCGCCGGACAGCACGGTCTTGGTCGCGTCGTAGGTGTGCGACGGCCGCACGATCGTCACGGGGAAGTCGTGCTCGCGGTACTGGCTGACGAGCAGGTCCTCGCACGCGATCTTGTCCCGGGAGTACTGCCAGAACGGGTTCTTCAGCGGCGTGGACTCCGTGATGGGCAGCCGGGCCGGCGGTTTCTGATACGCCGAGGCCGTGGAGATGAACACGTACTGCCCGGTGCGGTCGCTGAAGAGGTCGATGTCGGTGCGGACGTGCTCGGTGGTGAACGCCACCCAGTCAACCACTGAGTCAAAGTCAAGGTCTTTAAGCACATCCCGAACGGTCCGGGGTGACCGCACATCGGCCCGCAACTCGCGGACGCCCGGCGAGAGCGGGCGCGTGGTGCTCTGCCCCCGGTTGAGCACGTACAGGTCGACGCCGTCCGCGACGGCCTGGCGGGCGCACGCGGAGGAGATGACGCCGGTGCCCCCGATGAACAGAACCCGCAGCTTGCTCATGCGCTCAAGGGTAAAGGGAACATTAACGATGTTCAGCGCGGCGGGGCGGCACCGGCGGGGGAGAATGACCGCATGTACGGGAACATGGCCTATCAGGGGTATGCGACCCGCGACCGCACTCAGACGCTCTTCGGGCAGACTATGGGGCTGGTCGCGGCCACGGCGGCGTTCTTCGCGCTTGCCGCGTACGCGGGGCGCAACCTCTCGCACGGGGTGGCGTTGGCGGCCTACGTCGTCGCGTTCATCTGCCTGCTGTCGATGAACTTCGCCGCCCGCCGCTCGGCGACCGCCTCGACCGTGCTGCTGTTCGTCTTCGGCGTGCTCATCGGCCTGGCCCTGGCGCCGACGCTCGCCTACTACGCCGCGATGGACCCGCGGATCCTGTGGCAGGCTGGCGGCGCGACCGCGCTGTTCATGGCCGGCTTCGGCGCGGCCGGGTACGCCACGCGGCGGAATCTGGCGTGGCTGTGGCGGATCTGTTTCTTCGCGCTGATCGCGCTCATCATCTTCGGCATCGCGGCGATCTTCGTCAGCATCCCGCACGGCGAGCTGATCTACTCGATCCTGGGCCTGGTGATCTTCGCCGGCCTGACCATGTTCGACTTCCAGCGGCTGCGGCGCAATGCGGACATCAACTCCGCCCCGCTCATCGCCGCGTCGATCTTCGTCGACGCGCTCAACGTGTTCCTGTTCTTCCTGCGGATCTTCAGCCGCGACTGAGCCGAGGCCCGATACGCTCGGGCAGCAAGATTCCCGGGTGAGCGACCAATCCGGCCGGGCGGCGGCACCGAATGGGGCTGCGTGGAGGCACATGGCATGGGTCCGTTCCGTTCGGCTCCGGGTTCGCCTGATCCGGCCCAGCGCAGCGACCCCGATCTCGACAAGCAGCTCACGCTGGTGGCGCGCGGCGACCAGGCAGCGTTCGAGGCGGTCTACGACCGGCTGGCCGGGCCGGTCTACGGCTTAATCCGCAGGGTGCTCCGTGACCCCGCCCAGTCCGAGGAGGTCACCCAGGAGGTCCTGCTCGAGGTCTGGCGGACCGCGTCGCGGTTCGACCCGGGCAAGGGCAGCGCGGCGACGTGGGTGCTGACGATCGCGCACCGGCGCGCCATCGACCGGGTCCGGTCCGAGACCGCCGCGGCCGAGCGGGAGCAGCGGTCCGCGCCGGCCCCGATCGCGGTGGACGAGACCGCGGAGAGCGTGGAGGCCAGCCTCGAAGCCGAACGCGTGCGCCGCTGCCTGGACGGGCTGACCGAGCTGCAGCGGGAGTCGATCACGCTGGCCTACTACGGCGGATACAGCTACCCGCAGGTCGCCGCGTTGCTCGACACGGCGCTCGGCACGATCAAGACACGGATCCGCGACGGGCTGATCCGGCTGCGTGACTGCCTGGGGGTGAGCTGGTGAGACGACTGAGCCGTCGTAACTTGCACGCCCTGGCCGGGCCGTACGCGCTGGACGCGCTCGACGGCGCCGAGCGGGACCGGTTCGAGCGGCACCTGCGCCGCTGCCGCGCCTGCGACAGTGAGGTCCGCGGCTTCGCCGCCACCGCGAGCGCCCTGGCCGCGGCCGCGGCCGCGGAGCCGCCGGCCGGGCTCAGGGAGCGGGTGCTCGCCGCCACCGCCGTCACCAGGCAGCTGCCGCCGGCTCTGCGGCGGCGGCGCGCCCGACCCGCCCTCCCGCACTCGCCGTGGGTCCCCCGGCTGGCCCTGGCGGTGGGCGCGGCCGGCCTTGCCGCCGCGGCGGTCCTCGGCGGCGTCCTTGCCGCCACCCAGCAGCGGCTCGACTCCGCGCAGGCGCGCGGCCAGGAGATCGCCGTCGTGCTCGCGGCGCCCGACGCCCGGATCGCGTCCGGCCGCACGACCGTCGGCGGCACCGCGGTCGTGGTGGTTTCGCAGACCGAGCGGAAGATGGTCGTCACCAGCTCCGGCCTGCCCGGGCTGCCGTCGTCCAAGGTGTACGAGCTGTGGCTGATGGGGCCGGGCGGCACCCGGCCGGCCGGCCTGCTCCCGCCGCCGAGCGGCGGGAAGACCGCGCCGGTGCTCGCCTCCGGTGTGCTGGCCGGTGACACGGTGGGCATGACGGTCGAGCCGGCCGGCGGGACGGCCAGCCCGACGACCACGCCCATCCTGGTGCTGCCGCTGCCGGCGTGACTGCGCGCGGTCGGCTCAGTCCGGCCAGCGGAAGCGGGTCACCATGCCGCCGTCGATGGTGACCTCGCCCGCCGGGGTGTCCGCGTGCCGCCAGATGAGGTACCGGCCGGCGGCAAGGCCGGGGTAGACCGCCGCGTAGCTGGTGCCCGCGGCGGTCGCGCGCTCCCGGATCAGCGAATGCGTGCGGCGGCCTGCCGCATCGCCGGCCGCCAAGCGGCTGATCTCGATCTCCTGCCCGGCCAGGCCGGCGGGCGCCTCAAGGACGAGGGCGCCGACCCCGGCGCCGAGGTCGAGGACGACGCTGCCAGGGCCGGACGGGCCGGGGCTGTCTTCGTGCATCGTGGTTTGTGTCCCCGCCTTGTTCCTGTGGTCCCTGGTCACGACGGCGTGTCGAAGCCGCTGTATGGCACGCCCAGGTAGGGGAACCGGTCAAGGTACCCGGACGGGACGCTGGCGGCGGTCAGCCCGTCGGTGACCAGGCTCGCGGCCGCGTCGGGGGTGAACGACTTGTCCACCAGCGGGACCGTCACCCCGGCGAACGCGCGCAGCTCGATCGTGACCACGTCGTCGAACACCCGGCGGCCGTTGGGGAACCCGGCGAGGTCGCCGCCGAGGACGCCGAGCTGACTGGGGGGCTTGCCCGGCGGGATCGCGGTGTTGAGGCGGAGCATGTCGGCGAGGACCGGGCCGGTGTAGTTCTGGAACCCGGGCACGATGCCTGACGGCACCCCGGTGAGCAGGATCGCCTCCAGGTCGGCCCGCGCGGTGCCTGCCTGCACCAGCTTGGCCAGGTTCGGGAAGACGCCGGGGTAGAGCACGGGCAGCAGGGCGGACAGCCCGGGCTGGGCGAAGTACGAGGCGAACTGCTTGTCGTCGGCGGGCGGCAGGGTGTTCCACAGGTCCTTGCTGCCGAGCGGGATCACGACCTCGTTGACCAGCGGGTTGGCCAGCCGGGACACCTGACGGTACGGACCGCAGCAGAAGGTCTGGCTGCTGTCCGCGTCCCAGACCTCGGCCTGCTGGCGGCTCGCCGTCGTCCACACGCCGATCACCGAGCCCTGATCGCCGACGCTGCCGTGCTGGCCGCCCGACAGCAGCTGGGAGATGGGGACCTGGATGGCGATCGAGTGCACGTTCAGGTGGGCGGTGGCGTTCACGCCCGGCGCCGCCTTGGAAAACACGTGCATCCCGAACTGCGTGTGCAGCTCTTCGAACGGCCGCAGGTCGCCGAGGTCGAAGATCGCGCCGAGGTCCACGTAGAAGCCCTCGGCCCGCTGGCCCGCGAAGACGCTAATCCCGCCGGCGATGCTGTGCACAGCGGCCTGCGCCAGCTGCGCGTAGTTGGGTGTGGACAGCGGGCCGATATTGCACGGCGGGCAGGCGAGGCCGGCCGCGAGGACGGTGCTCTGGCCCTGCCGCACGCGGGTCACCGTGTAGGTCTGGCGGCTGTTCCAGTTCGGGCTGTCGAGCGTCAGGATGGGCCCGGTGTTGTACAGGAACGTGCCCGGGTCCGCCAGCGTGGTCTGGAAGGTGAACTGATAGGTGATGTCGGGCTGGCCGTCCGCGTCGTTGTCGACGTTGATCTCATACAGCACGTCGTCGCCGAACGCGTAGAAGTTCGGGCCGCCCGCCGGCCCCTCCAGCGGGATGTAGTTGGCGATGAGGGTGACCGTGTCCGGCTTGTCCGGGCTGACGAACGCGTACAGGTCGGTGCTGTCGGCGACCGGATCCTTGGAGATCTCCGGCGCCTCGCGGTGCGATGACATTCCTCAGCTCCCTT
>JASHPP010000719.1 GCA_030038035.1 Trebonia sp. | reverse complement strand
CTTGGGGGCTGCTGCCTGGGGGTGCGGCGTACCGGGGAAAAGATGATGACCCCCGCAGGCGCTGGCGGTGGCCGAAACGCGCCCACGGGGGTCGACCGGCAGGGTCGGAGCCGGTCCGGAAGTCCGGGCCTCCCCCGAGATGAGGCCCGGCTCTCACGATGACTGGGCCGCAACCCCCCAAGCGAGCCTCAGTCATCCTGTAAGACGCCTGCGAGTATCCAGATGGTTGCTTTCCGTGATTATAAAGATGGCAAAGTCTTGGCAATGAGCCCGGAAGTGGTTACCGACAGTAATCTCGGCGGTCAGGCGACCTTGTAGATCCAGCCGAAGGGGTCGGGGCGGTGCCCGTACTGGATGCCGATGAGCTCCTCGCGCAGCCGCATCGTGACCGGGCCCGGGTTACCGTTGGCGACCAGCCACCCGCCGGAGGCGCCGTCGACCGCGCCGACCGGGGTGACGACGGCGGCCGTGCCGCAGGCGAACACCTCGGCGATCTCGCCGGCCGCGCTGGCCCGGCGCCACTCGGCCACCGAGATCCGGCCCTCGGTGGCCGGGAAGCCAAGCGTCGGGGCCAGCGTGAGGAGCGAGTCCCTGGTGATCCCGGGCAATAGCGTGCCGGTGAGGGCGGGCGTCATGATCCGCGCGGCGGAGCCGGAGCCGTACACGAAGTACAGGTTCATCCCGCCCATTTCCTCCACCCACTTGTGCTCGGCCGCGTCGAGCCAGACCACCTGGTCGCAGCCCTTGTCGACGGCCTGCTGCTGGGCGGCGAACGCGGCGGCGTAGTTTCCGCCGCACTTGATCGCGCCGGTGCCGCCAGGGGCCGCCCGGGTGTAGTCCTCGGACAGCCAGACCTTGACGGTCTTGGTCGCGCCGAAGTAGGAAGCGGCAGGCGACGCGATCACGCAGAACAGATAGGCGTCCGACGGGTGGTTGACGCCCAGGCCGCGCTGCGTCGCGATCATGAACGGGCGCAGGTACAGGCTGTTCCCCTCGCCCTGCGGTATCCACTCCTTGTCCTGCGTGACGAGGAGCTCAAGGGCGCGCAGGAACGTCTCCTCCGGGAGCTCGGGCATCGCCATCCGGCGGGCCCCGGCGTTGAACCGCGCCGCGTTGGCCTGCGGGCGGAACATCACGACCGACCCGCTGTGCTGACGGTACGCCTTCAGCCCCTCGAAGAGCTCCTGGGCGTAGTGGAACACCGCGGTGGCCGGGTCGAGTGCGAACGGCCCATAGGGCTCCAGCTTGCCGTCGTGCCACCCGCGCCCAGCCGACCAGCGCAGCGTGATCATGTGGTCGGTGAAGACCTGGCCGAACCCCGGCGCCGCCAGTATCCGCTCGCGCTCGGCGGCTGGCGCCATGGCCTGGGAGGGGTGGACCTCGAAGTCGATCTCGGTGTCGGCGTGAGCGGTCATGACAGGTTGTTCCTTTCTGCGGGCGTATCCGGATATTCGGGGATTTGGGTAAAACCACCCTCACCCGGATACTCGCTCGGCGATGTCTTCGCCGATCTCCACGGTAGTCCGTGCCGCCCATTCCCCCTGGCGCTCGATCAGGTCATCCGCGACAGCCTGCTCGATCTTCGCCGCGGCGGCGCTGAGCCCGAGGTGCGAGCACAGCATCGCCGCGGACAGGATCGCCGCGGTCGGGTCGGCCTTGGACTGCCCGGCGATGTCCGGCGCGCTGCCGTGCACCGGCTCGAACATCGACGGGAACAGGCGCGCGGGGTTGATGTTCCCGCTGGCCGCCAGTCCGATGCCGCCCGCCACGGCCGCGCCGAGGTCGGTCAGGATGTCGCCGAAGAGGTTGTCGGTCACGATGACGTCGAACCGCTCCGGCGCGCTCACGAAGAACATCGACGCCGCGTCCACGTGCTGGTAGTCCACGGCGACCTCGGGGTACTCCTTGGCCAGCGACTCCACCGCCCGCTGCCACAGGTCGCCCGCGTACGTCAGCACGTTGGTCTTGTGCACCAGCGTGAGCTTCTTCCGCGGCCGCCCCATGGCCTGTCCGAACGCGTACCGCGCCACCCGCTCCACGCCGAACCGCGTGTTGTAGCTCTCCTGGGTGGCGATCTCCTCGGGCGTGCCACGGCGCATGACACCGCCCGCCCCTGCGTAGGGTCCCTCGGTGCCCTCGCGGACCACGACGATGTCGATCGTCTCCGGCCGCCCGTTCGCCAGCGGCGACGCGACACCCGGGTACAGCCGGACCGGCCGGAGGTTGACGTAATGGTCCAGCTCGAAGCGCAGCCGCAGCAGCAGCCCGCGCTCCAGGACCCCGCTGGGGACGCTCGGGTCCCCGACCGCGCCGAGCAGGATCGCGTCGTGCGCGCGGATTTCCTCAAGGACCGCGTCGGGTAGCGTCTCGCCGGTGCGGTGCCAGCGGCGGGCGCCCAGGTCGTAGTCGGTCGTGTCGACGGTGACATCCGGCGTCGCCGCCCTGAGCACCTTCAGCGCCTCGGCCACCACCTCGGGGCCGATGCCGTCGCCGCCGATGACGGCCAGCCTGATAGCAGATCCCATGTGACAGAACCTTAGTCGTCGGATGGACCCCGGAGCAGGTGCGCCCTCAAGGCGCAGCCGGGGGTTCCGGGGGGTCGTCCCCCCGGTTAGTCCTCGTCGCTCAACCAGCTCATCAGCGGGCGGAGCCGGGCGCCGACCTGTTCGATCTGCTCGGCGCGCTCAGTCTCACGCCGCTTGAGGAAGTTGGGCTTGCCCGCGTCGAACTCCTCGACGAGCTCACGGGCGAACGAGCCGTCCTGGACCTCGCGCAGCATCTTGCGCATCTCCTCCCTGGTGCGCTCGTCGATCAGGCGCGGGCCGCGGGTGTAGCCGCCGTATTCGGCCGTGTCGGACACCGACCAGTACATCTTGGAGATGCCGCCCTCGTACATCAGGTCCACGATCAGCTTCATCTCGTGCAGGCACTCGAAGTACGCCGCCTCCGGCTGGTATCCGGCCTCGACGAGCGTGGCGAACCCGGCCTTGATCAGCTCGGAGACCCCGCCGCACAGCACCGCCTGCTCGCCGAACAGGTCGGTCTCCGTCTCCTCGGTGAACGTGGTCTTCAGCACGCCGGCCCGGGTGCCGCCGATCGCCTTGGCGTAGGACAGCGCGAGCGGCAGCGCGTTGCCCGAGGCGTCCTGCTCGACCGCGACGAGCATCGGCACGCCGCGGCCCTCGCTGAACTGGCGGCGGACGAGGTGGCCCGGCGCCTTCGGCGCCACCATGCAGACGTCCACGTCGGCCGGGGGCTCGATCAGGTGGTACCGGATGTTCAGGCCGTGCGCGAAGAACAGCGCGTCACCCGGCACCAGCGACGGCGCGATGGCGTCCGCGTAGACCGCGCGCTGCAGGTGGTCCGGGATCAGCACGATCACCAGGTCCGCCTCCTCGCACGCGTCGGCGGGGGTAAGGACGCGCAGACCCTCGTTCTCTGCCTTCTCCCGGCTGGCCGAGGCGGCCGGCAGGCCCACCCGGACGTCGACGCCCGAGTCCCGCAGCGACAGCGCGTGCGCGTGCCCCTGGCTGCCGTAGCCGAGGACGGCGACGTGCCGCCGCTGGATGAGTGAGAGGTCGGCGCTGTCGTCGTAGAAGATCTCTGCCACTGGTTGGCCTTTCGTCATGAGTGACGTCAGTGGCGGCAGTCGCCACTGACCGTTCGGGATCAATCTTGGTCTTAAGCGGAGCGGTCGAGGGGGCGCAGCGTGCGGTCGGTGATCGACCGGCCGCCGCGTCCGACCGCGATCGTGCCTGACTGGACGAGTTCCTTGATGCCGAACGGATCGAGGACCCGGACCAGTGCCTCTAGCTTGTCATGACTGCCCGTCGCCTCGACGGTGACCGCGTCCAGCGCCACGTCCACGACGCGCGCGCGGAACAGCGCCACGGTCTCGAGCACCTTCGACCGGGCGTCGGTGTCGGCGCGGACCTTGATCAGGATGAGCTCGCGCTGCACCGCCTGGGCCGGCTCGAGCTCGACGATCTTGAGCACGTTGATCAGCTTGTTGAGCTGCTTGGTGACCTGCTCCAGGGGGTGCTCTTCGCAGTTCACCACGATCGTCATCCGGGAGATCTCCTCGTGCTCGGTGGGCCCGACCGCGAGGGAGTCGATGTTGAAGCCCCGGCGGGCGAACAGGCCCGCGATGCGGACCAGCACCCCTGGCTTGTTCTCCACCAGCACGGACAGCGTGTGCTTGGTCATTACTCGCCACCGTCCCAGTCGGGCGCGATGCCGCGCGCGAACTTGATGTCGTCGTTGCTCGTGCCGGCCGCGACCATCGGCCACACCATCGCGTCGTGGTGGACGATGAAGTCGATCACGACCGGCTGGTCGTTGATCGCCATCGCCTGCTCGATGATCGCGTCGACGTCCTCCTTGCGCTCGCAGCGCAGCCCGATGCAGCCGTACGCGTCGGCCAGCTTGACGAAGTCGGGGATCCGGGTGCCGGCGACTTCGGCCTTCCTGTCACCGAGGCTGGTGTTGGAGTACCGCTCGTTGTAGAACAGCGTCTGCCACTGGCGGACCATGCCGAGGTTGCCGTTGTTGATGACCGCGATCTTCACGGGGATGCCCTCGATCGCGCAGGTGGCCAGCTCCTGGTTGGTCATCTGGAAGCAGCCGTCGCCGTC
>JASHPP010000718.1 GCA_030038035.1 Trebonia sp. | reverse complement strand
TCTCGATGGCGTCGGCGCCGCCGGCGTCGGTGACCCACACGACCTTGCCGTCGCCGAGCACGCGGGGCAGCCGGGCGCGCAGTTCCACGGTCAGCGCCCGGGCCGGGCCGTCGCAGTGCGTGAGCCAGTGCACGGTGCCCCGCACCTCGACCACGCTGGCCTGGCCGGTCCTGTCACAGTCCAGGCCGCCCAGATGACCGGCGGCGGTCACCAGCCGGGGAGCGCGGGCAGCGGCCGGCGAGGCCAGCACCAGGTCGAGCCTGCGCGGCCCGGCATCGGCCGAGTCCAGGATCCAGATGTCCCCCGCCACGTGATAGACGATCCTGGCGCCGTCGGTAGCCGGGTTGCGGGCGTAACACCCCTCGTGCCCGGTATGCCTGCGCAGGTCCGTCCCGTCCAGCGCCGCCGAGTAGATGTTGCCGGTACCCTCATGATCAGACAGGAAGAACAGCCTGCCGGCGATCACCATCGGGCTCGCGAGCTGGCCGGGGTGCTCCGGAAGGATCCTGGTGAACCCGTGCGCCCCGGGCGCCCCGGGCGTTCCCGCGGCCCCGGCCGCGCCAGCCGCCCTGACCCAGAGCTTGCCGGTCCGGCCGCCGCGGTAGCGCTTCCAGTACGCGGGTTCCCTGGCGCCGGCGCCGGTGAGCAAGACCGTGGCTTCGGCCTCGATCGCGAGGTCGTCGACCTGGCCGAACGGCAGCTCGCGCGGCGCGGCGCCGATCGCGAACGCGCGCGGGTACTTCTGCGCGTGCTGCCCGGCCGCGCTGACCGCCAGCACCTCGCCGTCGGAGGTCCAGCCGACGGTCCTGGTGCGCGAGTCACCCCAGTACGTCCGCCTGGCCGGCTGCCCGCCTGGCTCGGTGCTCGCGGTGTACACCTCGGGCGCCCCGTCGCGGCGGCTGGTCCACGCGAGCCGCGTGCCGTCCCTGGAGAACCTCGGGTGGCCGGCCGGCGCCCGGTCGTCGGACAGCCGCCACGCGCGACCGCCGGTGACCGGGGCGAGGTAGATGTCGTCCTCGGCAGCGAACGCGAGCAGGTCGCCGTGCACGTGGGGGTACCGCAGATAAGTCACGGTTCATGCTATGGACCCCGCGGTCCTGGTGTCGCACCGCCGCAGCTCCTGGTCACAGGGGCCACTGGCAGGCGACTTCGCACACTCCATGACCATTTTCGCGCCCGTTATGGGCGATTTGTCCATGCACAAAGTGTCCAAAGTCGCACTCGCGGGACGCCCGGGACGCCCGGGACGCGGCCGCGCTGGCCGTTGCCGCCATCACGCTATGGCGCGACAGCACTTCGCGGTAAAACTGAGGCATGCGGCTGGAGTCGGTAGGCAAGCGGTACGGGCTGCGCCAGCCATGGGTGGTACGCGACGTGAGCCTCGACGCGGCGCCGGGCCGGCTGATCCGGCTCGAAGGCAGGAACGGGAGCGGCAAGTCGACGCTGCTGCGCGTCGCCGCGGGAGTGTCGCTGCCGTCAACCGGGCGGGTGACCGGACGGCCGCACACCGGGTACGTGCCCGAGCGCTTTCCCGGCACGCTGCCGTTCCCCGCGCGCGAGTACCTGCTGCACATGGCCCGGGTGCACGGACTGCGCGGCACGTCGGGCGCGCGGCGAGCCGACGAGTGGCTCGAGCGGCTGGGGGCGGCGGGCTACGCGACCCAGCCGCTGCGCGCGCTGTCGAAAGGCATGTGCCAGAAGGTGGCGATCGCGCAGGCGCTGCTGTCCAGCCCTGGGCTGCTTGTGCTCGACGAGGCGTGGACGGGCCTGGACCAGGCGGCGCGCGGTGCGCTTGACGCCGCCGCGCTCGAGCGGGTGGCCGATGGCGGAACGGTGATGTTCGCCGACCACGAGCAGGCAAGGCTCGCCGGGCGGATCAGCGAGCGGTGGCAGCTCGACGGCACGGGACGGGTGAGCGCAGCGCCCGGCGGCGCGGCCGACGGCGGGGTCGCGGGTGATGACAGCGTGCTGGTCGTGGTGCTCGCGGGGGTGGAGCCCGCCGGCGGCGCCCCGATCGCGGACATGCCAGGCGTGCTGTCGTGCAGTGTGGACGCGGGCCATGCGACCGTGCGGGTGGCCGCGCGGGCCTGCGACGAGGTGCTGCGGCGGGTGCTGTCCTGGGACGGGGTGCATGTGGCTGGCGTGCGCCAGGAGAAGGCGGCCGGCCGGTGATCGCGCTGCTGCGCTACCAGGCGGCGATCCTGCTGCGGTCGCACCGGTGGATCTTCCCGCTCATCGCCTACGGCGCGCTGATCGCCGTCGGAGCCGCGGGGTCGACGCCGCTCGCCGAGGGACTGGACTGGGGCGCGGCGATGCTGGTGCCCGTCGTCGCCTTCGTCACCAGGTCGATGCTGACGGCCGAGCCCGACGCCGCCCGCGCCTGCGTCGCCGCCGCCGCCGGGCCCGTGCGGGCGCAGCTGGCGGCGCTGCTGACCGCGCTTGGCGCCGGAGTCGTGCTCGCGATCGGCGGCGCCTGCGTCGAGGTCCTCAGCTCCGAGACCGCCAGCAACGTCAACCCTCCCCCGGCGGGGGTCGGCGTCAAGATCACGGCGCTGGCCGGCCATCCGGCGATCCTCGCGGCGGGGCTGGCCACGGCCGCCGTGTGCCTGCTTGTCGGGTCGGCTGTCGGGGCGCTGTGCAACCCGCCGCTGCTGCGCCACCCCGGCGCGGCCATGCTCGCCACGCTGGCGGTGGCGGTTTTCGCGCTGGCCTCGGGCGTCTCCCCCGCGGGCGCGGCGCTGCGCGAGAGCAGCGCCGCGCAGTCGCAGCCGCGGGCCGCACACTGGCCGGGCGGCGTTCCGCTGGCCGCCGCCGCGTGCCTGCTCGCCGTCACCTGGACGGCGTCGACGTACGCCGCCGCCAGGCGGGAGAGCCGCTCGCCGGGCGCGGCCTGAGGTGCTCTCGCCAGCCCCGCGAACGGCGTGCCGGTCTTCCCCTCCTGGCCTCCCTCGGTAGAGCATGGCACCAGATCACTACGGGGAGGGAACAGATGGCGGACCCGAGAGTGCTGGGGATCGTGCTGGCCGGCGGCGCAGGTACCCGGCTGGCCCCGCTGACCGCCGACCGGGCCAAGCCGGCCGTGCCGTTCGGCGGCGTGTACCGTCTCGTCGACTTCGCGCTTTCCAACATGGCCAACAGCGGCATCCTCAAGATCTGCGTGCTCACCCAGTACAAGAGCCACAGCCTGGACCGGCACATCACGACGACATGGCGCACGAGCACGATGCTCGGCAACTACGTGACGCCGGTGCCCGCGCAGCAGCGGCTCGGCCCGCACTGGTACACCGGCTCGGCGGACGCGATCTTCCAGTCGATGAACCTGATCAACGACGAGGACCCGGACCTGGTGGTGGTCGTCGGCGCCGACCACGTGTACCGGATGGACCTGCGCCAGATGATCGCGCACCACATCGAGTACGGGGCGGGCGCGACCGTGGCGGCGCTGCCGGTGGCGCGGCAGGACGCCAAGGCGTTCGGCATCGTGGGCGTGGGCTCTGACGGGCGTTCCATCCAGAACTTCCTGGAAAAGCCCGCCGAGCCGCCGCCGCTGCCGGACAGCCCCGATGAGTCGTTCGCGTCGATGGGCATCTACGTGTTCGACACCAAGGTGCTGACCGACGGGCTGCGGCGGGACGCCGAAGACGACGAGAGCCGGCATGACATCGGGGGCAGCCTGGTCCCGCTGCTGGTCGGCGACGGCGGCGCGCAGGCGTATGACTTCCTGACCAACCAGGTGCCCGGCCAGACCGACCGCGACCACGGGTACTGGCGCGACGTCGGGACGATCGACGCCTACTTCGACGCGCACATGGACCTGCGGACCGTCGAGCCCATGTTCAACCTCTACAACAGCCGGTGGCCGATCCTGACCCACACGCCCGCGCTGCCCCCGGCGAAGTTCGTGCACGACAACGGCGACCGGGTCGGCCGGGCCATCGACAGCCTGGTCAGCAACGGCGTGATCGTCTCCGGCGGCCTGGTCAGGGAGTCCGTGCTGTCGCCCGGCGCCCGGATCAACAGCTGGTCGCTCGTCGAGCGGTCGGTGATCATGCACAACACGACCGTCGGCAGGCACGCGGTGGTGCGGGACGCCATCCTCGACAAGAACGTGCTCGTCCCCGAGGGCGCCCAGGTCGGGGTCGACAAGGAATACGACAGGGCTCGCGGCTTCGTCGTCTCGCCCGGCGGCATCACCGTGGTCGGCAAGGGCCAGGAGGTGCCCCAGTGAGCCGGCTGAAGGTGGCGCTGCTCACCCGCGAGTACCCGCCGGACGTGTACGGCGGGGCGGGGGTGCACGTCGAGTACCTGGCCCGGGCGCTGTCCGGGCTGGTGGACCTCACCGTGCACTGCCAGGGCGGCCCGGACCGGGCGGGCGCGGTCGCGCACCACCCGTGGGCGGAGCTGAAGGACCAGGTGCTGCGGGTCTTCTCCACCGACATGTCCATGGCTGACTCGGTGGCCGGGGCCGACGTCCTGCACTCGCACACCTGGTACGCGAACCTGGCCGGCCACCTGGGATCGCTCCTGTACGGGGTGCCGCACGTCGCCACCATGCACTCGCTTGAGCCGCTCCGGCCGTGGAAGGCCGAGCAGCTTGGCGGCGGTTACGCGCTGTCCTGCTGGGCCGAGCGGGTGGCTGCCACCTCAGCCACCGCGGTGGTGGCGGTATCGGAAGGCATGCGCGCCGACATCCTGTCCGCTTACCCCGAAATTTCCCCCGAACGCGTCCGGGTCATCTACAACGGCATAGACACCTGCGAGTACGCGCCGGACCCGTCGATCGACGTGCTGGCCCGGCTCGGCATCGACGCCGAGCGGCCGTACGTCGTCTTCGTGGGCCGGATCACCCGGCAGAAGGGCGTGCCCGTGCTGCTGCGCGCCGCCGCCATGCTCGAGCCGAGCGCGCAGCTCGTGCTGCTCGCCGGCGCGCCGGACACCCGGGAGCTGATGGGCGAGGTGACGGCCATGGTTTCCGGGCTGCAGGCGTCGCGGACCGGCGTGTTCTGGATCCCCGACATGCTGCCCAAGCGCGAGATCATCCAGCTGCTTACGCATGCGACGGTGTTCGCCTGCCCGTCGGTGTACGAGCCGCTCGGCATCGTGAACCTGGAAGCGATGGCCTGCGGGACCGCGGTGGTGGCGTCCCGGGTGGGCGGCATCCCCGAGGTGGTCCAGGGCAGCGTGACCGGGCTGCTCGTCCCGCCCAACGACCCGGCGTCGCTGGCGGACGCGCTCAACGTCCTGCTGCGCGACCCGGGGCGCGCGGCCGTGATGGGAGAGGCCGGGCGCCGGCGCGCGGTCGCCTCGTTCAGCTGGGAGACCGTCGCCGCGCAGACCGTCGAGCTGTATGGCGACCTGGTGCGGTTAGGTCCGCGCGGGCTGGCCTTCCCTTACCTGATGCGGACCGCGAGCAGGCAGGCGTCGTCGCCGGTGTCAGACTCGGCGCTTGCCAAGATCCTGGCGGCGTAGCTGTCCAGGTCCGGGCCGGAGGGGACGGCGGCGGCCGCGAACTCCGCGAGGGCGTCGCTGATCGAGGCGGCCCGCCGCTCGATGAGCCCGTCGGTGTAGAGCAGCAGGATGTCCCCGGCGCGCAGCTGGAGCGCGACCTGCTCGTACCCGGCGCCCGGCTCCATGCCGACCAGCATGCCCTCGGGCAGCGGCTGCACGGCGGCCACGCCGCCGCGCACCAGGACCGGCGGCAGGTGCCCGGCCCGCGCCCAGCGCAATTGGCGGGTCCGCGGGTCGAACCGTCCGCAGATCACGGTTCCTGTGACACCCTCGGTGAACAGGCAGGCCGCGAAGTTCAGCTGGCCGAGCAGCTCGCGGGGTTCCGCCCCGGTGGCGGCAAGCCCGCGCAAGGCGTTGCGGGCCGCGACCATGCCGGTCACCGCCTCGATGCCGTGCCCGGCGATGTCCCCGACGACGAGCAGCAGGTCGCCGCCGGGCAGCTCGAGCACGTCGTACCAGTCACCCGCGACGAGATAGCCGACCTGGGCCGGGCGGTACCGCACCGCGATGTCGACACCGGCCGTCTCGCCGGTGCTCGTTCCCGACGGCATGATCGCGCGCTGCAGCCGGATCGCCAGCTCGTGCTCTTCCGCGGCTCGCTGCTCGCTGTCGGCGAGCTGGTCACGGGTCGCGGCGAGCGCGACCTGGGTCTGGTACAGCGCGGAGACGTCCTGGAAGGCGCCGCGCAGCGCCACCACGTCGCCGTGCGCGAGAACCGGCTCGGCGAAGACCCGGATCTGCCTGACCGCCCCGTCCTCGGGGCGGACGATCCGGAACAGCGCCGCGGCCGGCTCCCGCTGCCGCAGCAGCGACTGGCGGAACCGGCGCAGCAGCGGGCGGTCGGCGGCGAGCACGTAGTCGTGCAGTTCGGACAGGGACACCGGATGTTGGGCTGGGTGCAGGCCGAAGACGGCGAACGCCGCCTCGGTCCAGCGGACAGTCCCGGTCGTGAAGTCCTCGTCCCAGCCGCCGAGCTGGCCCAGGTGCTGCACATGGCCGAGCAGTTCGGCCAGACGGCTGTCCTCGCCGGGCGGCCTGCCCCGCCAGGTGAAGACGACGCACCCGGCGTGCAGCGCGACGCGCAGGTCCGCGACCTTGGCGGCGTCGGCCTTGCCGGTCAGCGGGCCCGTCCGCGGCACGCCGACCGGCCCGGTCACCCGCTGCGCGCGGCCGTCGGCCAGGATCCGCGCGGCCCGCGCGAACAAGCCGTCGCCCGACGCGCTGTCCGGATAGGCCTGGAGCAGGGTAAGACCGGCGAGCTGCGCGGGAGAACGGCCCGCCGGGCAGATATAGCCAGGGCTGAGGTGGACGATGTCGAAGTCTGTCAGCGCGCCGCCGGAATCCCTGACCGGGCAGGCGACGAGGACGGATTCCGCTACCTGGTCGAGCAGCCGTGACACCGCCGGGTCCACGCCGTGCGGCGCCGCGCCGACGGCCCGGATCGGCAGCCGGTCATGGCTGGTTGCCAACGTCACGCCTCCCCGTCGCCACCGGCCGCCTCCCGTCGCCGCGCTGAATGCACGGTACCACCTGAGCGCTAAATCTGACGGTTCTCGGCGCGATGGGCATAAAGGAGATCTGCATTTCGCGGGCCAGGGAATATGGATTTTTCATCCCGCGCATGTTCCGCAATTGCAAATGCAAATGAGAATTCACCGGGGGGCGCGTGGCAGCCAGGCCGGCGGCCCGCCGCCTGGCCTGCACGGGCCCGGCCCGCGGCCGGGTCTCGAAATGGTTGCAAAAGACCGCCCCAGTTGGCGGGGCGGGTTTCACCGGCAGCGGCCCAGGGTAGTGCGCTGCACCGTGGCAGGAGTGCGAGCCTTCGTTCACCGTGCCAGCGGGGCGTGGCGTGGCTGAGGCACCGGCGGGAGTCGGCGTCTTCAGGCACGTCGGCTTTTTCTACCGGACCGACGAACAGTACGCGGCCACCGTGGCCGGTTTCCTGCGCGACGGGCTGGCCGAGGGGGAGCCCGTCTTCGCCGCGGTTCCGCCCGCCAGGCTCACCCTGCTGCGGGACGCGCTCGGCGCGGACGGGCGGCGCGCCGAGTTCGCGGACATGACCGAGATAGGGCGCAACCCCGCCTGGATCATCCCGCGCGTGGCCGCGTTCACCCGCCGCCACGCCGGGCGGCACGTCCGCTACGTGGGCGAGCCGGCCTGGCCCGCGCGCAGCGCGGCCGAACTGCGGGAAGCGACCAGGCACGAGGCGCTCGTCAATCTCGCGTTCGCGGACGCCGACGCCGACATCCTGTGCCCTTATGACACGATGAACCTCGACCAGGCGGTCCTGTTCGACGCCAGGCGCACCCATCCGCTGTTGCTGTCAGGCGGCCGCCAGGGAGCGAGTTCCGCGTATGCCGTGCCGTTTCAGATCCCGCCGAGCTGCAGCCTGCCGCTGCTCGCCCCGCCCCACGACGTCATGACGTACACGTACCGCACGGACTTGTCGCGGGTCCGGGCCCTGGTGCTAAAGCACGCCAAGGAGGCGGGCCTCACGGACTCCCGTGCCAGCGACCTGGTGCTCGCGGTGAGCGAGGTGGCGGCCAACACGCTGCGGCACACGAATTCCCACGGCACGCTGACCATCTGGCACGACCAGGCCGAGATCGTCTGCGAAGTACACGACGAGGGCACGATCACCGACCCGCTGGCCGGGCGGCGCAGGCCCGCTCCCGACGCGCTGGGCGGGCACGGCCTCTGGCTCGTCCACCAGGTCTGCGACCTCGTGGAACTGCGCTCAGACAGCAGCGGGACGACGGTGCGCATGCACATGGCCATCCATCCCGCACCGGCGGGCGGCTAAGCCCGCCGGCACGGCGCTGCTGTGGTAAAACACGGGTGTGGACCTGCTCACGACGTCTGTCGCGACGGTCGAGTCGGGCAGCGAGCATTACACGCTGGTGGAGCTCGCCGGAGAAGCTGACGTGACCAACTGCGACGCGCTTCGCGAGGTGCTTGAGGCCGAAGTGGCCAAGCAGCCGCGCACGCTGATCATCGATCTCAGCGGGCTGCGCTTCATGGATTCCTCGGCGTTGCACGTGATCTTGCGGGCCAACCGGGCGATGGGCCGCCAGGGCGGCGTGCTGGCGCTCGCGTCCGCGCGCGAGCCGGTGGCCAAGATGCTCCGGCTGACCGCCGCCGACCAGATCGTCCCCGTCTACCCGACCGTGGGCGAGGCCACCGCGGGCTGACGCCGCCCCGCAAGTTCCGTGCGCGGCGTTTAGCCCGTCTCAGGGCTGGATACACTTTTTGTCAGTGGTGCCTACGACGCAGGCACGATCCACGCCAATCACGGCGTGCGTGCTCGCGCGGCCACTATCGAGTGACGTTTCCAGGCCTCCCGAGGGCTCGCCGTGACGGCTATCCGCGGTGAGGAGGCCTTCCATGAAGATCGCCCTGGTAGCGCAGCACGCGACGCCGTTCCCTGGCGACGGCGTCGCGCAGGCTGACGAGGACATCCGGCTGCGTGAGCTGAGCCAGCGCCTGGCCGCCAAGGGCCACCGGGTGACCGTGTTCACCCAGCGCCACGGCACCCCGCCTCGGGCGGGCGCGGGGCCGCGTCCCGGCGTGCGGGTCGAGCACATCGGCCCGGCCGCGGCCCAGTCTGAGTCTGAGCTCCTCGCGCGGGTGCCTGAGTTCACCCGCCCGTTGCGTGCGCGATGGAGCCGCGAGCGCCCCGACGTGGTGCACGCGCTGCGCTGGACGAGCGGCCTCGCGGCCCTTGCCGCCGCGCGAGACCTGCGCATCCCCGTGGTGCAGTCGTTCGGCTCGCTCGGCGTCGCCGAGCGGCGGCACCGGGTCATGCCGC
>JASHPP010000717.1 GCA_030038035.1 Trebonia sp. | reverse complement strand
ACCCTTCCCTGGCGTCTCGGATGCCGAGATCCGGGCCGAGGCGACCAAGGAGCCAGGCGGCGCGGACCCGTTTGACGTGGGCACGTTCGACGGCGCGGTGGGCAACCTGCACCTGGCCGTCCTCGATCAGCTCGCCGACGACCTGCAGCAGCTCAACGCCTACCAGCTGGGCCTGGCGCTGAGCGACATGTGCTGGCTGGTCACGCCCGACGGCGGCCCGGAGACGTTCATCTCGATATTCAGGCGCGACCAGGTCGCCGCCATGCAGACGTGGCTCAACGGCGCGGGCAGCGCGATTCCGCCGACGACGGCGGCCATCGTCGGCCAGTCGCTGACGAAGTGGGCGGACTGGGTCAACGTCAACGCGCCGAACCTGCGGGCCAGGAACGCGAACACATGGACAGCCTCGGGGGACGCGGTCGTCAGCGCCCTGCGCATGCAGGGAACGATCTGGCACTCCGCCCTCACCGCCGACCCGGACGTCAGCCTCAATCCCGCGATGGGCGCGTGGGTGCAGGCCGCGTCCACGATCGCCCGGGCCACGCGGACGGTGACCCTCACGATCCTGCGGCGGTTCTGGCCGATCGTGGCCGGCACCGCCGCCGCGCTCGCGGGGTTGCTCTACCTGGTGATCTCGAACCTCAGCGGAGCGTCCCAGGTGTGGGCGAGCCTGGTCACCGTCGCTGCTGTCGTCGGCTGCGGCGGGGCGGGCCTGGGTTCCGGCGTCTCCAGGGCCTTCGGCGGGATCGGGTTCGAGGTCTGGAGTGCGGCCAAGCTCGACGCGCAAGCGTGGAACGTGACCTGGCTCCCGGCCCTGCCGCAAACCCCGGCGCAGCGCAGCCAGCTCGGCAACCGCGGCGTCTCCGCGCCCCTGCTCAGGAGGAATGTCGACGGCTGACTGCCGCCCGGCTAGCTGCTCGCCCTGCTCGCCGCCCGCGCGTCCAATTCCTGCTCCGGTGCCGTGGCCTGCTCGCACACCGACAGCTGAACCGTCCACATCGCGGACGTCAGCACGATGAACCGGTGCAGCCGCTGCCGCAGCGCGGCCGCGTTTCCGCTGCGGGCCGCCTCGCGGGCCGAGGCGACGGCGTCGTCCGCGGCGTGCTCGAGCCGGGCCTGCCTGGCGGTCAGCAGCGACAGGTTCGCCGAACGGGGGCGGTCGTCGTGCGCGGCGGCCAGCGCCGCGCGCCCGGCGGCCTTGGCTTCGGCGAGGATCGCGCTCGTCGCCTGGGCGACCTGCTCCGCGGCATCGGGCGGGAGCGGCGTGCCGACCATGCCGGTGGCGAACATGTGCAGCACCGCCATGTGCGGCATGCAGCGCGCCTGGTGATCACGCAACTCTTCCGCCCCGATCATGACCCACCCCCTCATTGGTAACGGACTCTTATTCCAGCGTCCGCGCAGTCAGCGCCAAAGGGACTTTGGTCCCGTATCCGCAGCCCCAGGTCCGTGGGGCCCGGGTTGCGGACCTCCGGCCCTATTCCCGCAGGTTACGGGGGAGTCAGCATGGGAGCGCTCCCTGGGAGAGAAGGTGCGTGATGGTCAGCTATGCGGACGTTGACAAGCTGCTCGCCAGTCAGCACGACGAGCCGCGGGTGCTGTCGCTGTACCTGGAGGTTCCGCTGGACCAGCAGGAGCTGCGAGTGCTCCCGGCACGGGCCAGCGACCTGATCACGGCCGCGTCCGGCGCTGCACGGGGGCCGGACGCCGAACGGGTGCTCGCGCACGCGCGGCAGGAAGTGCGCCACTTCCTCGACTCGGGTGCGCGTACCTGGGCCGGGCACTGTGCCGGCATCTTCGTCTGCGGCCCGGAAAGCCTGGCGGAGACCATCAAGCTGCCTGCCGGGACGGGTGAGCGGGCAGTGCTCGCGACCCGGCCGCACGTCCGGCCGCTGCTTGCTGCCCTGCAGCGCCATCCGGCTTACTGGGTCGTCGTGGTCAACCGCCGGCACGCCTGGCTGTTCTCGGTGTCAGGAGACCAGGTCAAGCTGGTCGCACAGCCGACCGGCCCCGGGCTGCCGACCGCGAGTTACGGGGGCTGGTACGGGCTGGAGTCCTACGCCACCAACGAGCGCATCGCCGGGCTCGCGCACCAGCACTTCGAGGACACGGCCGAAATGCTCGGCCGGGCCATCCGGCGCGCACCTGGCGAGATGTTCGTGGTGGGCGGCCACGTCGCCACCATCCCGCAGTTCCTCGCCACCTTGGGCCACGACGAGCGGAAGCTTTTCGCGGGCAGCTTCGCGGTGGACACCGCCACGATGACGCCGGGGAAGATACGCGCGCTCGCCGATCCCGTGATCCGGACCTGGGTGGACAGGACGGAGCGGACGGTGGTGGACCAGATCCGAAGGCAACCGGCCGGCGGGCTCGCCGCCGTCGGCATGCCGCAATGCCTGGCGGCCGTCCGCCGGCATTCCATCCGGGCACTCGCGGTGCCCGGTCAAGCGCTCGTCCCGGGTTACGCATGCCGGGCATGCGGCGCGCTCGGCATGACCCGGGCCGAGCTCAAGGCGTTCGGGTCCGGCTGCGCACACGGTGACTCGCAGGCGATCGCCGTGCCGGACCTGGTCGAGGAGATCGCCGTCGCCACGATCACTGACGGCGGGCTGGTCGAGGCCGTTGCCGCCCCGCCGGACGGCATTGCCGCACTCCTGCGCTTCCCGCTGGTGCCCCGGGGTTAGCATCGCTGTCATGCCGGACGAGGAGGACACCGCCCAGGACACCAACGCCGCCGTGTGGAAGAGCGACATCGGCGTCAATTTCTGGAAGTCGACCGCCAGCGACCGGGAGCGCCGCCGCGCGGGCCAGCGGGACCTGATGGCCCAGCTGCTGCCGTTCGCCGCCGACGAGCCGTTCACGTTTGCCGACCTAGGCGCGGGCACGGGCGCGGCCGCGCGGACCATCCTCGGCTGCTACGCCGGCGCGCACGCGATCCTGGCCGATTTCTCGCCGCAGATGATGGCGCAAGGGGTGGTCGAGCTCGAGCCGTACGCGGGCAGGTACACCTATGTCGAGTTCGACCTGACGCGGGCCGGGAGCTGGCCGGCGCAGATCCCCGACCGCCTCGACGCGGTAGTCAGCTCGCTCTGCGTCCACCATCTGCGGGACGAGCGCAAGCAGACGCTGTTCGGCGAGATCTTCGCGCGGCTCGCGCCCGGCGGCTGGTACCTCAACTACGACCCGGTGCTGCCTCCTGACCCGGTGGCGGAAGAGGCCTGGCTGCGGGCCGGTGACCGCCGCGACCCCGCCGCGGCGGGCAAGCGGGCACGCCGCACCCCCGAGGAGCAGTTCCGCTACGAGAACCACGTCAGGTACATGATCCCGCTGGACCCGCAGCTCGGCTACCTGCGGGCGGCCGGGTTCGAGGGCGTGGACGTGTACTGGAAGGAACTCGACTACGTCATCTACGGCGGCCGGCGTCCCGAGGCGTAGCTAGGCCGGGGTCATCCGGGCGGCGATCGCCTGCACGCCCGCGATGAACACGCTGACCCCGAGCTCGTAGTGGAACTCGGGATCGTCGCAGGCGGTCATCGGGATGGCGCACTCCACCAGCCGCGGGTACACCGCTACCGGCAGGGTCGCCAGCACGACCTGCTTCTTGCGCTGCCGCTCCATTCGCTCCTCCGCGGCCAGCGACTCGATCCCCGGTTCGCTCATGACAAGCATGAGCCCGGTCCACAGCGTGGCGCGCGCTACCTCGCTGGCGTACTCGGGATCGAATCCGGCGGCACGCAGTACCGCCAGGGTGACTTCCGCCGCGCGCAGCCACGGCTCGTTCTGCCGCTCGAACGCAAGCAGCAGCTGCGGGGCGGCCGGGTGGGCGCGCAGCACCCGCAGCAGGGACTCGAGCAGGCCGCGCAACTGCGCGGGCCAGGGCGCGGCGCTGTCGACGTTCACGTCGATCTCGGCCCAGACCCGTTCGGCAACCCCGTCGAGCAGCTCATCCTTGCTGCGGAAGTGCCAGTACAGCGCCATCGGGGTGACGCCAAGCTCCTGCGCGAGCTTGCGGATCGTGAGCGCGTCAAGGCCGTCGGCGTCGGCGATCTGCAGCGCCCGGCCGACCACGGCCTTCCTGGTCAGCCGGGCGCGCTCGCCCTCATCGCGGGCCGGCCCCGCGGTCGGGTCCAACTGCCTGGGAGAAGTCACTTGACAACTATACGGCGTACAAGTCATGATCGGCAATGACGACATGTACAACGTATAAGAACGTCATACAGGTACGCCATACAGGAACAGCGTACGAGCTCTCCAGCGGAAGGACCGGAAGCGTGACGGCAAGGGCACGGTGGTGGGCGCTGACGGCGGTCAGCCTGGCCACACTCATGACCTACCTCGACAACAACGTGATCAACGTCGCGATCCCGACGATCCAGCGAAGCCTGCACCTGTCAGTCAGCGGGCTCGAGTGGATCGTGAGCAGCTACCTGCTCGTGCTCGCCGGGCTGCTGCTCGCCGGCGGGCGGATCGCCGACGTGTACGGCAGGCGGCGGGTGTTTCTCGCGGGCCTGGTCATCTTCACGCTCTCGTCGCTCGCCGCCGGGCTGGCCGGCAGCGCGGGCGTGCTCATCGGCGCCAGGGCCGTGCAGGGGTTCGGCGCGGCGCTCCTGATGCCGGCCACGCTCGCGATCATCGCGCACGCCTTCACGGACCCGAGAGAGCGCACGGCGGCGATCGGCGTCTGGGGCGCGATCGCCGCGCTCGGCCTCGCGCTCGGCCCGGTGATCGGCGGCGTGATCAGCCAGCACGTCCACTGGGGCTGGATCTTCCTGATCAACGTCCCGCTCGGGGTGATCACGTTCGCGGTCGCGTTCCCGTTCGTCGCCGAGTCGCGCGCGCAGGATGAGGAGCGGGAGCGCGAGCGCCGCCTCGACATCCCCGGTCTCATCGCCTCGGCGGTCGCGTTGTTCGCGCTGACCTACGGGCTGATCGAAGGAAACGACCGCGGCTGGACGTCGCCGCCGATCGTGGCCGCGTTCACGGTCGCCGCGCTGGCGACGGCGGCGTTCCTCGCCGTCGAGTCCCGCGGCAGGCAGCCCATGGTGCCGCTGCCGGTCTTCCGGTCCAGGGTGTTCAGCGGCGGCACGGTGACGATGATGATCTGGGCGTTCGGCATTCTCGGGATCTACTTCTTCACCTCGCTCTACCTGCAGGACATCCTGGGGTTCTCGCCGACCAGGGCGGGACTGGCGTTCGTGCCGATGGCGCTGTGCGTGGCCCTGGCCGCGACGCTCGCGCCGCGCGTGGCGGCGGCGATCGGCGGGCACCGCACGGTTTCGCTCGGGATGCTGCTCATGGTCAGCGGCCTGGTCTTGTTCGCCCGGCTTGGCGGCGGCATCGGGTACGGCTCGCTGATGCCCGGGTTCGTGCTGTTCGGCATCGGCGCCGGGCTGATGAACGTGCCGTTGACCAACTCGATCCTCGAGGCATCGCCAACGGGGCAGGCAGGCATCGCGTCGGCCCTGCTCAACGCCTCACGTGAGGTAGCCGGGCTGCTCGGGGTGACGGTGATCGGCGCGGTGCTGCGGTCGCGGCAGGGGGCCGCGCTGCGCGCCGGCGCGCCGGCGCCGCAGGCGTTCATCGACGGGTACCACACCGGCCTGTGGCTGACAATCGGCCTGCTGGCCGCCGGCATCGTGGTCAGCTACGTGACCCTGCGGCCACGCAAGCGGTCGGCCACCGAGCAACTGGCCGCCGGACTCGGGCTAGCTGGGTCTGCTGAAGCAGTCCCGGGGGACATTCCGGTCGAAGGCATGGCCTAGGCACCAGCGCTGTGGCCCCCAGCGCTAAGCGCCCCGTGGCGCCGTGGCCCACCGCGCCACTAGGACTAGCGCCGTGAGCCACGGCGCCAGTGGGGGTTTAGCGGCGGGGGCCACGGCGCCATGTGCTGGTCGTGCGTGGCTTGGCGGCTTACGATGCCTGGCGGCGAGGGCGCCAGTAGCGGAACAGGAGCCGACCGATGATCTTGTCGTCCGGGACTGGGCCGAAGCCATTGCTATCCACGGCACCGGGCGCATCGGGGAAGTCCGACTCCAGCCACCAGCCAGCGTCCACCCGCCGCGCGGCGCGCTTGACG
>JASHPP010000716.1 GCA_030038035.1 Trebonia sp. | reverse complement strand
GGGCGGGCACGCGCCCGGGCTCGTCCTCGCCGCGTGCGCCGCCGGCGTGGCCGCGACGCTGCTGACCGGGCGCGACCGCGCGCCAGGCACGCCGGTCAAGGCGGGTATCGGGGACGCGCGGGGCGAAGTAACGCGTCGTTCGGGATAATGCCGGCCTTAGCCGGCGACGGTGATCTCGGCGCGGTCGGGGTAGAAGGCCACGTGCCCCGCGATCTCGGCGACCGCCGGGTAGGGCTGCTCATAGCTCCAGATGAGGTCGGTCTCGGTGCGCCCGTCCGGCGTCTGGACGCTGTAGTAGCTGGCGTCGCCCTTGTAGGGGCAGTAGCTCTGGGTGCCGGTGCGCCGCAGCAGGCTCTGATCCACGTCGGCGATGGGGATGTACTGCACCACCGGGTAAGAGGCCTCGGCCAGCGACAGCGCGCTGTCGGACTCGGCGACCGTCACGCCGCCGACCCGCACGGTCACGCGGGAACCGGTCGGGCGGACCGTGATCGGGTGGGTGGCGTCGGGAATCTTGACGGCGCGGCTCATGGGCGGCTCCCTTCGTCGGGCACTGTTAGCACGGTAAGCCACGAGGCGGCCCAGGACATTCCGGCTTAGCCGTGCGGTCTCAGCAGCTCGGCCCCGGGCTTGGGCTGGCCGGGGCCGGGTCCGGCGCCGCCGGTATCGCGGCGAACCGCGCCGCCGCGGGAGGCCTCGCCGCCGGACTCGCTGACGAGCGCGGACGGCGCGCGGGCGGGCCGGCCGATGACGGCGCGGCCGATGACGGCGCGGGTGCCGCGGATGCTGGCGGCGGTGCGGCGCCGCCCGCGCCGTACATGTAGACCCCGCTGTCCTGGACGGCGCCCGGGTCGAGCGCGATGCCGTGCACCGTGACCTGGTGACCGAGCGTGTCCGTCACCCGGACGGTGAACGGGCCGGGCCCCGCGCCCGCCGCGTCGATCCAGTAGTTGTAGCTGGCGCGGCTGAGATCGAGCCAGGCACCCGGTGCCGTTTCCAGCTGCACCGAGGCCACCGCGTTGCCCGTATTGATCACGAGCAGGGCCAGCCAGTACTGCGACGAGCCGTCCTTGACCTCGAACGAGACCGGCGCCGGGAGCGGCGGGTCGGCGATGGTCTGGTACGAGACGTCGATGAGCCCGGCGGACAGCGGCGCCAGCGCGGCGAACGCCGGCTCGCTCAGGTCGATGTGCCCCTGCGCGCAGGGCGGGCACTGGTCGATCACTTCCACGGTGACCGAGCCGTCCGGGCCGTGCACCTCCAGGTAGCTGCCGCACGCGGCCGCGCTGTCGTATTCCGGCGGTGACAGCGCCACGAACAGCTGGTTGGCGGGCGGATCCGGGTAGGAGCAGTTGCCGACGGATTGCAGCACGTAGTGCGTGGCGATCCCGGAGACCGCGCCGGCCGGGTTCAGCACCGCCGCGCACGCCTGGTTCCCCGTCACCTGGCCGATGCCCAGGGCCACCGCGATCACGGCGGCCGCGACGGCGCCGACGCCGAACCCGAACCCGAGCAGCGGCCAGCGCGCGCTGCGGTGACGGCCAGCGACCATGGCCTGGAGTGTACGGACGGGCGGGCCGGCGCCGCCGGGCATTCGCGCAATCCGGCCGCCGGCGCGCCGATCCCTGGGCAGGCCGACCGGTCCCCGATAACCTCAGTTGCTATGACGGGGTCCGCGCTGTACCGGAAGGTGGCCGATGACATCAAGTCGGCCATCGCCGCCGGCACGTACCCGCCGAACACCAAGCTGCCTTCGGAGAGCGAGCTTGCCGAGGAGTATTCGGTGTCGCGCGGCACGATCAGGCAGGCGTTCGCGGCGCTGCGCGCGGACGGGGTGATCGCGTCCAGGCGCGGCGCGCGGCGGGTCGTGATCGGCGGCGCCCGGGTGCAGAGCTTCGGCGAGCTGCTGTCGTTTTCCCGGTGGGCGCGGGCCATCGGCGAGGTGCCGGCCGGCCGCGTGGTGGCCCTGGAGCGCCGCCCCGCCACCGCGCCGGAAGCAGCACGGCTCGCGCTCCCGGCCGGCGCGCACGTCTATCGCCTGGTGCGGGTCCGGCTGCTCGCCGACCGTCCGGTGATGGTGGAGCGTGCCGTGTACCCGGACCACGTGGGGGCGCTGGTGGCGGGGATGGACCTGACCGCCGAGTCGATCACCGAGCGGCTTGAGCAGCTCGGCATCGCGTTCACCGACGCCGAGCACGTCATCGACGCGGTGCCGGCGTCGGCGGACGACGCCCGCTGGCTCGGGGTCCGCCCGGCGGTGCCGCTGCTTCGCGAGCGCCGGTTCACCACCGACCGTTCCGGGCAGCCGGTCGAGTGGTCCGACGACAGGTACCTGGGCTCCGCGATCGCGTTCAGCATCCACAACTCGGTCGCCGTCAACGCGCTTTCCCGCACGTCCGCCGCCGCTGACTGAGCAACTTGGCTATACAAGTTTAAGGCTGGCTATACTTGTAGCCTGTGAACGCGACTCACCGGGTGGTCATCGTCGGCGGCGGCGCGCTCGGCACCATGCACGCGTGGATGGCGCGACGCCGCGGATCCGACGTCGTGCACCTGGAGCGAGAGGCGGCGGCGCGCGGCGCGAGCGTGCGCAACTTCGGCCTCATCTGGGTAAGCGGCCGGAGGGCCGGCGCTGAGCTCGCCCTGGCGCTGCGCGCCCGCGAGCTGTGGGAATGCATAGCCGCGGACGCCCCGGGCATCGGCTTTCGTGCGGCCGGGTCGGTGACTGTCGCCACCGGTCCGGCCGAGCTGCAGGTGCTGCGGGAGGCGGCGGACCTGCCGGACGCCAAGCAGCGGGACTTCGAGCTGCTCGACCCCGGCGGCGTCCGCGCGGCGAACCCGGCGCTGCGCGGTGAGTTCCTCGGCGGGCTGCTGTGCCGGGCCGACGCGATCGTGGAGCCCCGGCTGGCGCTCCCGGCCCTGCGCGCGTCCCTCGCCGGACCCGGATACGCGTGGCTCCCCGGGCTTGAGGCCGTCGAGGTCGCCGCCCACGGGGTGCGCGACCACCAGGGGACATGGCACCGCGGCGACCTCGTGGTCTTGTGCACGGGAGCGAATTTCACCGGGGTGGCCGGACGGCATCTGGCGGCAGCCGGCGCGCTGGAGTCCGCGGGCGGCGGGCTGCGGCGGGTCCGGCTGCAGATGCTGCAGACCCGCCCGTTTCCCGCGCGGCTGACCACCTCGGTCGCCGACGGCGACTCGCTGCGCTACTACCCCGCCTACGACGTGCCCGCCCGCGCGCTGCTTGGCCCGCAGTCGCCGGCCGCGGCCGCGGCCCGCGCGCAGCTGCTGCTCGTGCAGCGCGCCGACGGCGGGCTGACCATCGGCGACACGCACTCCTACGACGAGCCGTTCGCATTCGACGTGGACGAGGACGCTTACGACCACCTGCGGGCCCGCGCCGCGGCGCTGCTCGGAGCGCCGCTGCCGCCGACGCAGCGCCGCTGGGCCGGCGTCTACAGCGAGGTCGTCGGCAGCGACGCGCTCTACCACCGGTCGCAGGTCGCGCCAGGCGTGGTCCTCGTCACCGGCCCGGGCGGGCGCGGCATGACCTGTTCCCCCGCCATCGCCGAGGAGACCTTCCCGCCATGACCAGAATCACCGTCGCCTGCCTGGACATGGCCGGCACCACCGTGCGCGACGAGGGGACCGTCATGGCCGCGTTCACCGCGGCCATCGCCAGGCACAACCTGCCCGTCGCCGCCTTCAACAAGGCGATGAGGCACGTGCAGGCCAGCATGGGCCAGTCGAAGATCGAGGTGTTCCGGCACATCCTGCCCGACGAGTCCGCGGCGCAAGCGGCCAACGCGTCGTTCGAGGCGCACTACGCGGCGGCGGTGAACGCCGGCCAGGTCGCGCCGATGCCCGGCGCGGTCGACGTCTTCGCCGCGTGCCGTTCCGCCGGGATCAAGGTGTGCCTGGCGACCGGGTTCTCCCCGGCCACGCGGGACGCGATCGTCGCCGCGCTCGGCTGGGCGCCGCTGGTCGACCTGGTGCTCTCCCCCGCCGACGCCGGCCGCGGCCGGCCATGGCCGGACCTGCCGCTCACCGCGCTGCTGCGCCTGCGCGGCGGCGCGGTGGCCGAGCTCGCCGTCGTCGGCGACACCCCGAGCGACGTCGAGTCGGGCCTGCGGGCCGGCGCGGGCGTCGTCGCCGGCGTGCTGACCGGCGCCTCGACCCGCGAGGAACTCGCGGCCGCGCCGGCGCGGGCGGGCCTGCCTGGCGACCCCCTCGTCCTGGACTCGATCGCCGGCCTGCTCCCGCACCTGGGCGCGTGACGCGGCCGACTGCCCGGCTGCCCGGCTGGCGCACGCGACGCGCGGTTTCCACAGATCCTGTGGATGACGCTGTGCGCAACGCCTGAGAGCTTTGTGGCCACGGTTGGGAGCAGGGGGTGGACCAGCTGTGCATAACCAGGTCTCACATCGCGCCTTACCGGGACAAACACCATGTGGATAAACATCCGCCGCTGTGGATGATCATCAAGGGCTGGCAGCCAGCCGTCTTTGCACACTCTGTGACGATTTCGCCGTCCGTTATGGGCGATTTGTGCATGCAAGGAGTGTGCAAAGTCACACTTGCGGGACTCTGGTGACGCCGGGGAAACACCCCGCCCCGGCCGGGCGCGCCGCGGGTGCCGCGCTAGCCCTTGTCCAGGCCGAGCAGGGCTACCGCGTTGTCCTTGAGGATCTTGGGGCGGACGTCGGGCTTGATGTCGAGGGCGTCGAAGTCGCGCAGCCAGCGCTGCGGGGTCAGCAGCGGGAAGTCCGTGCCGAACAGCACCTTGTCCTGCAGGTAGGAGTTGGCCGCGCGGACCAGCGACGGCGGGAAGTACGTCGGCGACCAGCCCGACAGGTCGATGTACACGTTGGACTTGTGCGTCGCCATCGAGATCGCCGAGTCCGCCCACGGCACGGACGGATGGGCGAGGATCACCGTCAGGTCGGGGAAGTCCGCCGCCACGTCGTCGAGCAGCATCGGGTCGGACAGCCGCAGCTTGATGCCCCGCCCGCCTGGCAGCCCCGCGCCGATGCCGGTCTGGCCGGTGTGAAAGAGCGCCGGCACGCCGAGCGAGGCGATCCGCTCCCAGAGGGGGTAGTACGCGGGGTCGTTCGGCGCGAAGCCCTGCAGCGACGGGTGGAACTTGAAGCCGCGCACGCCGTGCCCGTCGACAAGCCGGCGGGCCTGGGCGACGGCGTCGGCGCCGCGCAGCGGGTCGACCGACCCGAACGGGATCAGCACGTCCGCGTGCTCGCGCGCCTTGTCGGCGATCTCCTCGCTCGACAGCGGCGGATGCCCGGTGAACGTGCCGGCGTCCACCGTGAACACGACCGCGGCCATGTTCAGCGACCGGTACAGGTCCGCGATCTTCTCCAGGGTGGGCGAGCGGTCGTGGTCCGCCCTGAAGTACTTCGCGGACGCGGCGAGCAGCTCGTCGTCGAGGGAGAAGCAGCCATGCCCGTCGGCTTCGATGTGCACGTGAACGTCGACAGCGGCCAGCGAATCGATGCGCATCCATGGCATTGTACAGGTCCTGCGACGCCGCGATTGTCACGCATGCGCCCCGAGCAGGCTGTGTTGGGGCCGGCAACCAACACCCCGATGAGTGAAATGGGCCACTTCGCCATTGATTCCGGCGAGCGGCGTGTGAAAACCTCGTGGCTGTGAGCGCAGACGCCCATTCTGTTGACGTGCCCGCGGACACGCCCCTCGCCGACCTGAGCGGCCCCGTTTCCGCCGGCGACCTGCTCTGGACGCCGACCCCCGAGCGGATCGCGAACGCGAACATCACCGCGTTCATGGCCTGGCTGCGGCAAACGCGCGGCCTCGGCTTCGCCGGGTACCCGGACCTGTGGCAGTGGTCGGTCACGGACATCGACGGCTTCTGGGGCGCCATCTGGGACTACAGCGACATCGTCGCCGCCGAGCAGCCGCACGCGGTGCTCGGGCAGCGGGAGATGCCCGGCGCGGAGTGGTTCCCCGGCGCCAGCCTGAACTACGCGCAGAACGTGCTGCGCCAGGAGCGCCCGGGCGAGGTCGCGCTGTACTACCACTCCGAGACCACGCCGGTCACGCCGCTGTCCTGGGACGAGCTCGCCGGGAACGTCAGGAAGCTCGCGACCCGGCTGCGGGACCTCGGCGTCCGGCCTGGCGACCGCCTCGCGTCCTGCCTGCCCAACATCCCAGAGACGGTCATCGCGATGCTCGCCGCGACGAGCATCGGGGCGATCTGGACGAGCGTGTCCCCCGACTTCGGCTGGCGCGGCGTGCTCGACAGGCTCCGCCAGCTCCAGCCCACCGTGCTGATCTGCACCGGCGGCTACCGGTACGGCGGCAAGGACTACGACCGCAGCGGCGAGATCAAGGCGATCGTCGACGACCTCGACTGCCTGCGCCACGTGATCTACCTGCCGTTCGCCGCCATCCCCGCGCCCGCGGACGGCGCGCTGAACTGGCACGACCTGCTGGACGGCCCCGCGGTCGAGCCGGCGGACTTCGAGTTCCACCACGGCCCGTTCGGGATGCCGCTGTGGATCTTGTTCTCCTCCGGCACCACCGGACTGCCGAAAGCCATTACCCACAGCCACGGCGGGATCCTCGTCGAGCAGCTGAAGCTGCAACGGCTGAACATGGACCTCAAACCGGGCGACGTGCTGTTCTTCTACACGACGACCGGCTGGATGATGTGGAACTTCCTGGTCAGCTCGCTGCTGCTCGGCGTGAAGCCGCTGCTGTACGACGGGAACCCCGGCTACCCCGAGCCGGACGCGCTGTGGCGGATGGCGGCCGACGCGAACGTGACGCTGTTCGGCGGCAGCCCCGCGTACGCGGACATGCTCGCCAAGCGGGGCGTCGTGCCGAAGGACTCCTACGACCTGTCCGCGCTGCGGACGATTATGCTGGCCGGCTCGCCCGTCTCCCCCGAATGCGGCGCCTGGTTCTACCGCACGGTCAAGCGGGACCTGTTCAGCATCGTCGGCAGCGGCGGCACCGACGTGTGCAGCGGGTTCACCGGGGGGTCGCCGACCCTGCCCGTCTACGCCGGCTGGCACCAGCACCGCAACCTCGCGGTGGCCGCGTACGCCTTCAACGACAAGGGCCAGCCGGTGGTCAACGAGGTCGGCGAGATGGTGATCACGCAGCCGATGCCGTCGATGCCGGTCAAGCTCTGGGGCGACGACGAGAACAGCACGAGGTACCGGGCCACGTACTTCGACGAGTTCCCCGGGGTCTGGCGGCAGGGCGACTTCTTCAAGGTGAACGAGCGCGGCAGCTGCCAGGTGCTCGGCCGCAGCGACGCGACGCTGAACCGGTTCGGCGTGCGGATCGGCACCGCGGAGATCTACACGGTCCTGGAGGGCGTCCCCGAGGTGGACGACGCGATCGTGGTCAACCTCGACCTGCCAGGCGGCCAGTTCTTCATGCCGATGTTCGTCAAGCTGGCCGACGGTCTCACGCTCGACGAGAAGATCGAAAATGAGATAAGAATGCGGCTGCGGCGTGAGTACACCCCGCGGCACGTGCCCGACAAGATAATCCAGGTACCCGCGATACCGACGACGCTGACCGGCAAGAAGCTCGAGGTGCCGGTCCGCAAGATCCTGATGGGAATGCCGGCGGAAAAGGCCGCCAACACCAGCGCGATGGCCGACGCGTCCTCCCTGGACGCCTTTATCGACTACGCGCGCACCCAGCGGGACTACACAACCTAATCCAGCTAATCCGGCTAATCCAGCTCCCACTTCGTGGGCCAACCAGGGGGTTCCGACGATGGAACACGATGGCTTTCCGCTCCCCTCGCAGATAACTGACGTGCCGGGCGCCGAGAACTGGCGCTCGATGTACCAGTACTTCACGCGGTTCCAGCCCGACGACGACAAGCGCTTCTGGTTCTACAACTCGATGCACTTCCCCGAGCCCATGCCGGCCTTCGACACGGTCACGTCGGAGATCCCGTACCAGGCGATCGGCGCGAACACCGCGCGGCTGTTCGTGTTCCCGACCACGCTGGGCATCGAGCACCGGATCGTCAACGGCCGGGTCTACATCACCGCCAACCCGGTGCTTGACCCCGCCGAGATCGGGCGCCGCGCCGAGGCCTTCGGCCCGCGGGCGGGCTACTACTTCGAGAACTGGGACTCGCTGTACGAGGGCTGGAAGGAGCGTCTTCGCGGGCTGATCGCGGAGATCGAGGCGATCGAGGTGCCGTCGCTGCCCGAGTGGGAAGACGACACGGTGGTGTTCGAGGCGCGCGGCATCGCGCAGAACCACTACCTGCAGGACAACTTCGCCAGGTGCCTGGCGCTGTACTCCAAGGCCTGGCACCACCACACCGAGATGCTGATGCTCGGCTACGGCGCCTACGTGGTGTTCTTCCAGTTCTGCACGCAGGCGTTCCCCGAGATCAGCGACCAGACCGTGGCCCGGATGGTGGCGGGCATCGACGTGATCATGTACCGGCCGGACGACGAGCTCCGGTCGCTGGCGCGGCTGGCCGTCGACCTGGGCGTGGACGACTTGTTCACCGAGGGCTGCGTCCCCGCGGAGGTGCTGTCCACGCTGGCCTCCCGTGGGCCGGCCGGCGAGCAATGGCTGGACGCGTTCGCGAAGGCGCGCGACCCCTGGTTCCACGTGTCAACCGGCGACGGGTTCTACCACCACCACCTGAGCTGGAACGACGACCTGACGGTGCCGTTCACCGCGCTGCCCGGCTACGTCGGCGCCGTGCGCGACGGGGCGATGCGCGCCCGGCCGACGGCGCAGCTCGTCGAAGAGCGCGAGCGGATCGCCAACGGCTACCGCGACCTGCTGACGACCGACGACGAGAAGGCCGCGTTCGACCAGATGCTGGGCCTGTGCCGGCTCGTGTTCCCGTTCGTCGAGGACCATAAGTTCTACTGCGAGCACTGGTTCACCACGCGGTTCTTCCAGAAGATCAAGGCGTTCGGCGCGCTGCTGGCCCGCGAGGGCGTGCTCGGCGAGGCCGACGACGTCTTCCACCTGCACCACGGCGAGGTCGACCAGGCGCTCGCCGACCTCTCGCTCGCCTGGGCCGCGGGCACGCCGCCGATCGGCGGGGCGCACTTCCCGCCGATCATCGCCGAACGCAAGCGCATGCTCAAAGTCCTGCGTGACTGGTCGCCGCCGCCGGCGCTCGGCCCGGTGCCCGAGGCGCTGAACGACCCCGCGGTGCGCATGCTGTGGGGGGTCACCGCCGAGCGCATCGAGTCGTGGCTGCACCCGGACGAGGAGGAGATGCACGGCGTCGCGGCCTCGGCCGGCGTGGTCGAGGGCGTCGCCCGGGTGCTGCACGACGTCAACGAGATCGGCGAGATCCGCGAGGGCGAGATTCTCGTCTGCCCGGTGACCGCGCCGTCGTGGGCGCCGGTGTTCGGCAAGATCAAGGCGGCGGTCTCTGACATCGGCGGCGCCATGTCGCACGCGGCGATCGTCGCCCGCGAGTACGGCATGCCCGCCGTCGTCGGCACCGGCGACGCCACCAAGCGGATCAGGACGGGGGACAGGATCCGGGTGGACGGGGACCGCGGCACGGTGCGGGTGCTGTGACCGAGCTCGTGCTGCCGCTGGCGTCAGCGGGAGATCCCGCCGACGTCGGCGGCAAGGGCGCCAGCCTCGGCGAGCTGTCCCGGGCCGGCGTCGCCGTGCCGCCCGGGTTCGCGGTGACGACCACCGCGTTCAGGGCGGCTATCGACGCCATCGATCCCGGCGGCGAGCTGCGCGCCCAGGTCGAGGCGCTGCCCGCGGCAGACCTGGGGGCGATCGCCAGGGTGAGCGCCGCCGTCAGGGAAAAAATCACGGCCGCCCCGCTGCCCGCGTCCCTGGCCGCGGCGATCACGACCGCGTACGCGGCCCTCGGCCCCGCTGGCGCCGACCCCGACGTCGCGGTCCGGTCGTCGGCGACGATGGAGGACAGCTCCGCCGCGTCGTTCGCCGGCCTGCAGGACAGCTACCTTGGCGTCGCCGGCGCGGTCGCCGTGCTCGGTCACGTCCGCCGCTGCTGGGCGAGCATGTACAACGACGAGTCGGTGACCTACCGCCGCCGGCTCGCCATGCCCGAGCAGTCGCTTGGCATGGCGGTCGTCGTCCAGCTGATGGTCCGCCCCCGCGCCGCCGGAGTGATGTTCACCCGCTCTCCAGTCACCGGGGATCGTTCGGTGGTGGCGATCGAGGGCACGTGGGGGCTGGGGTCGGCCCTGGTCGCGGGCGACGTGACCCCGGACAGCTTCGTGATCAGCAAGATCACCGGGGAGATCACCGGCCGCCGCGTCTCGGCCAAGGACCGCATCCATTCCTATGTTCAGAACGGACGCGGGGTGGCTGTCGCCGACACCCCCGCTGACCTGCGCTCGGCGCCGTGCCTGGCCGACGAGGAGATCCGCGCGCTGGCCGCCATCGCGGGCCGGGTCGAGGCCCACTACGGCGTGCCGCAGGACATCGAGTGGGCCCTGCTCGAGGAGCCGCTGTCCCCCGCGGTCCCCCCCGCGGCGGGCTCCTTCGGCCAGCCGGCCTCCCCCGCTCCGGCGGCTTCGGGGACCGAGCGCATCGTCTTGCTGCAGAGCCGCCCGGAAACGGTGTGGGCCGCCCGCGCCGCGGCTCCCGTGGCCGCCCCGAAGGCGCGCCCCGCCGACCACGTGCTCGCCCTGTTCGGGAAGCCGCTGTGAGCGTCAGGGAAACCGCGGGGCTGCCGCAATGGACCTGACAAATCAGGACGTAGCGGACATCCTCGCCGTGCTCGACTCGCTGCCGTACGACGAGCTCGACCTGCAGACGCCGCGGTTCCGGCTCTCGCTGCGCCGCGCCCCGGGCGGCGGCTGGACGCAGGAGTCACAGGTCGTCGCTGATCCCGCGGTCGTCTCGCCAGCCCCGAACGGGGCGTCCGCCGCGCAGCCCCAGCCGCAGGCCGGCCGGGTGGCGGAGGCCGACCCGAGCCGGGACGGGCAGGTTCCGGTGAACGCGCCGCTGCCGGGGACGTTCTACCGGGCGCCGCGGCCGGGGGCCGCGCCGTTCGTCGAGGTCGGGGACCAGGTCACAGAGGACACCGTGGTTGCGATCGTGGAGACGATGAAGCTGATGAATTCGGTGCACGCGGGGACCAGGGGGCGGGTCGCGCAGATCTGCCTGCGCAACGCCGAGACCGCGGCGCAGGGCGCCACGCTGATGTGGATCGCCCCGGAGCCGTGATGGCAGCGACGGCCCCGGTCAGCGGGGCGCAGGCGCCGTGAGCGGACATCACGGCTTCCGGCGGGTGCTGGTCGCCAACCGGGGCGAGATCGCCGCGCGGGTGATCCGCACCTGCCGGCGGCTCGGCATCGAGACCGTGCTGACCGTGTCCGACGCCGACGCCGGGTCGCTGCCGGCGCGGCTCGCCGACGCCACGATCCGCATCGGGCCGGCCGCCGCCGCGGCGAGCTACCTGGACGTGGACGCGGTCGCCGGCGCGGCGCTCGCCGCGGGCGCGGACGCGGTTCATCCCGGGTACGGGTTCCTGTCGGAGAACGCGCGCCTCGCGCGGGCGTGCGCGGCGGCGGGCGTCGTGTTCATCGGGCCGTCGCCGCAGACGCTTGAAGCCACGGGTGACAAGCTCGCGGCGCGCGAGCACGCGGTCGCGGCGGGGCTGCCGGTCGTGCCAGGCGGGCCGGTCATGCCGGACGCAAGCGCCGGCGAGCTCGCCGGGCGCATCGGGTTCCCCGTGCTGGTCAAGGCCGCGGGGGGAGGCGGCGGGCGCGGGCTGCGAGTGGTCCGCGACCCGGCCGGCCTCGCGCACGCGGTGGCGGTGGCCAGCGGGGAGGCGGCGGCGGCGTTCGGGGACCCGCGCGTGTACCTGGAGCGGTACGTCTCCCCCGGCCGCCACGTCGAGGTGCAGCTGCTCGGCGACGGCGAGCGGGTGATCCACCTCGGCGACAGGGACTGCTCGGTCCAGCGGCGCTACCAGAAGCTGATCGAGGAGGCCCCGGCGCCGCTGCTGCCCGCCGCCCTGCGCGGGGAGCTCGCCAGCGCCGCGGTCGCGGTTGGCGAGCGGCTGGGCTACCGGGGCGCCGGCACCGTTGAGTTCCTCGTCGACGCCAGGCGCGAGGCGTTCTACTTCCTGGAGGTCAACGCCCGCATCCAGGTGGAGCACCCGGTGACGGAGGCGGTCACGGGACTGGACATCGTCGCGGAGCAGATCTGGATCGCGGAGGGCCGGCCGCTGCGGATGCGCCAGCGCGACGTGACGTTCACCGGCCACGCGATCGAGTGCCGGGTCAACGCCGAGGACCCTGGCAACGGCTTCCAGCCCAGCCCGGGCACGGTGACGAGCGCGGTCTTCCCGGCCGGCGGGCCGGACGGCGTCCGGGTCGACACGCACGTCCAGGCGGGCTCGGCGGTGCCGCCGCACTACGACTCGCTGCTGGCCAAGGTCATCGCGCACGGCGCCGACCGCGCCGCGGCGCTCGGCCGCGCCAGGAGCGCCCTGGACCGGTGCGAGATCGGCGGGGTGACCACGAACCTGCGCATGCACCGGGCGCTGCTCGCCGACGGCGAGTTCGCGCGCGGCGGCGTCGACACCGGGTACCTGGAGCGGGTGTGGGCAGGGGAGACGGCCGGGACCGTTCTGGATGAATCCGGTCTTCCTGCCGACTGCGGGGCAAGCCATGGCTGAGCTGCAGCTTGTCGACGTGTCCGTGCGGGACGGCAACCAGTCGCTGTGGGGGGCGACCGGGCTGCGCACCGCGCACATCGCGCAGGTCGCGCCGCTGATGAACCGGGTCGGGTTCCGCGCGCTCGACTTCTCCTCGAGCACCGCGATGGGCGTGTCGGTGCGCACGCACCGGGAGAACCCGTGGGACCTGCTGCGGCTCACCCGGGCGGCGATGCCGGACACGCGGCTGCAGTTCATCGGCACCGGCTTCCGGTTCATCTCCTGGGAGAAGGCCTCCCCCGACGTCATGGAGCTGGTGTACCAGTGCCTGGTCAACGCGGGCATGGACCGGTTCGTCGTGCTCGACCCCACGCACGACATGGACGCGGTGCGCGAGACCGCGCGGATCATCAAGAAGGCCGGCGGGACAGAGGTCATCGCCGCGCTCACCTACACGGTCTCGGCCGTGCACGACGACGCGTTCTACGCGGGGATAGCGGCGCAGCTCGCCGCGTGCGCCAACATCGACCGCGCGTACGTCAAGGACCCCGCAGGGATTCTCACCCCGGAGCGGGCGCGCACGCTGATCCCCGCGGTGCTCGCGCAACTGAACGGCAAGCCGCTTGAGCTGCACGCGCACGCCTCGCTCGGGCTGTCGCCGCTGACCTGCCTGGCCGCGGCTGACCTGGGCGTGGCCGTGCTGCAGGTCGGCTGCGGGGCGCTCGGCAACGGCACCTCGCTGCCTGACGCGGAAAAGCTCGTCGCCAACCTGCGGGCCAGCGGCCACACCGTCGACCTCGACGACCGGCTGCTCGCGCTGGTCGCCCGCTACTTCGACCAGCTCGCGGCGGCCGAGAACCTGCCCGCGGGCAAGCCGCGGGAGTTCGACGCGGCGTTCATGCACCACCAGGTCGCGGGCGGGGTGATGACCACGCTGCGGCGGCAGCTAGCCGAGCTGGGGATGGAACACCGGTTCGGCGCGGTAATGGAGGAGATCACCCGAGTGCGCGCCGAACTCGGCTACCCGATCATGGTGACCCCGTTCCCGCAGATGGTGATCGGCCAGGCGCTGGCGAACATCGTGGGCGGGGGGGCGCGCTACGACCAGGTGCCTGACCAGGTGATCAGGTACGTGCTCGGCAGCTTCGGCAAGCCGACCGCGCCGGTGGACCCGGGAGTGCTCGACCGGATCCTGTCCAGGCCAAGGGCCCGCGAGCTCGCGGGCGAGCCGCCGCCGCTGTCGGTGCCCGAGCTGCGGCGCCGGTTCGGGCGGCGGACGGGCGATGAGGAGCTGCTGCTGCGGTTCGGCATGCCGGAGGCGGAGGTGGACGGGATGCTCGCCGCCGGGCCCGCGGTCGCGCACTACAACCCCGGCGTGCAGCCGGTGCTCCGGCTGCTGCGCGAGCTGGGCACCCGGCCGGGAGCCGCCCGGCTGACGGTGGACAAGCCGGGGTTCCGGCTGGAGCTGAAAGGGCGTTCGGAGTGACGGTGCCTGACGAGGCGGTAACGCGGCTGTGGAACGCCAGGGGCTTCATCTTCGACATGGACGGCACGCTGGTCCTCGGCGACCGGGTCAACCACGGGCTGCGGCCGCTGCCAGGGGCCGTTGAGATGCTCGCCTGGGTGCGCGGCCGCGGCCTGCCGTACGTGGTGTTCACCAACGGGACGAACCGGGCGCCCGCGCACTTCGCGCGCGTGCTGCGCGAGGCCGGCCTCGACGTGCCTGATGCGGACATGCTGACCCCGGCGAGCAGCGCGGCGGTCATGTTCGCCAGGCGCAGGTACAAACGGGTCATGGTGCTCGGCGGCGACGGGCTGACGCGGCCGCTGACGCAAGCCGGCATCGAGGTGGTCCCGCCTGCCGACACGCCCGGCGGCGGGGCGGGGCACGAGACGCCGCTCGTGGACGCCGTGTTCGTCGGCTGGTTCCCCGAGTTCACGATGCCCGCGCTTGAGTCGGCCTGCCACGCGGTGTGGGCCGGGGCCGCCTTGTACAGCGCCTCAGAGACGCCGTTCTTCGCTTCCGCGCACGGCCGGGCGCTCGGCACCTCGCGCGCGATCAGCGCGATGATCAGGTCGCTGACCGGCTGCCGGCTGACGATCACCGGCAAGCCGTCGCTCGCGGCGCTGCGCGCGGCCGCCGCGCGGCTCGGCGTCGCGCCGAAGGACATCGCGGTCGTCGGCGACGACCCGCTGCTTGAGGTCCCGATGGCGCACCGCGGGCGGGCGCTGGCGATCGCGGTGGACACCGGGCTCGGCACCGCGACCGCCTACGACCACCTGCCCGCGCAGCGGCGGCCGCACCTGCGGCTGCGGGGGGTGGACGAACTGCTCGAGATCTGCCGGAAGGAGACCGGATGAGGCGGATCGCGGTCGAGGAGGCGTTCCGCCTCCCCGAGGTCAGCTATGCGAACAATGCCGAACGAATCTTCGGCGTCTCCCCTGCCCCGACTACCTCTGGAGTCCTTTCATGACCGAAATGCGGGCCGTCGGTTTCACCGAGTTCGGTGACCCGTCGGTGATGCACATCGTCACCCTGCCCATTCCCGTGCCCGGCCCGGGCCAGGTGCGGGTGCGCGTCGCGGCCGCCGCGGTGAACCCGACCGACCTCGGGTTCCGGCACGGCGGGCGGCACCTGCCCGACGGCGTGACGCCGCCGTACATCGCGGGCATGGACCTGGCGGGGGTGATCGACGAGGTCGGCCCGTCGGTGAGCGGCTGGCGGGCCGGCGACCGGGTGATGGCGGCCGTTTCGCCGTGGGTGAGCGGCGGCGGCGCGCAGGCGGAGTACAGGCTGGTGTCGGAGGACCAGCTCGCCCTGGTGCCCGACGGGATCTCGCTCGAGGCCGCCGCGACGCTGCCGATGAACGCCATGACCGTGCGCACGGCGCTGGACATGCTCGCGCTGCGACCCGGCCAGACGCTCGCGGTCACCGGGTCGGCCGGCGCGGTCGGCCAGTACGCCATCCAGCTCGGCGCCCACGACGGGCTGATCGTGATCGGCGACGCGAAGCCGGAGGACGCGGAGCTGATCCGCTCGTTCGGCCCGCGGCACGTGGTTGAGCGCGGCGCCGGGATGGCGGCGGCGGTGCGCGAGCTGTACCCGGACGGCGTGGACGCGGTGCTCGATGCCGCGCTGCTCGGGCCGGCCATCCTGCCGGCCGTCAGGGACGGCGGGCAGCTGATGGCGGTGCGCCCGTTCCAGGGCGAGCCCGAACGCGACATCACGATCTCGCTCGTGCTCGTCGGCAGCCACCTGCACGAGGGCACGCGGCTCGCCCAGCTTGCCGACCTGGCGGCCAAGGGCGTGCTGACGCTGCGGATCGCCGAGCTGATCCCGGCGGAGAACGCCGCGCAGGCACACCGCCGGCTGGAGGCCGGCGGCGTGCGCGGACGACTCGTGCTGACGTTCTGACCGCGGCCTGGTTACTCGGGGTGAGAGCTGAAGACGTCTGTGCCGCCTTCTTCCTCACCGAGGACGTCCGTGCTCTCCTCCTCGCCGAGGACGTCGGTGCTCTCCTCCTCACCCAAGACGTCCGTGCTCTCCTCGTGGCCGAGGACGTCGGTGCTGTCCTCGTGGCCGAGGATGTCCTCGGGATTGTTCGTCATGTCGCCCTCCCTTGGGGACATCGGGGACGCTCACTGCCAGTCTTGACCATGGGCCGCGGCCGCGTCAGGCCGGCCCTCCCGCCGTCGGGGAGCCGGGGAGCCGGGCCGCGCAAGCCCGCGACGTGGGCAATCTCACGATCGAACGGTCCGTTTGGTCCGGTTTACAATGCTTGCGTCCCCGCGATCACTGGAGTGAGCATGTGCGCTGCGTGCGGTGTGCCGACGCACGTGCCGGTGTGGGACCTGGCGGAGGGGACGGGCCAGGAGGGCGGGGACGGACTGGGGCAGGCCACGCCGGCCAAGTTCGCGGCGCTGCGCAGCAGATCGTGCCGGCCGTACCTGGGCGGGGCGGCGCTGTCGATGATGGCCGACAACATCGAGCACGTGATCACGTACTGGGTGCTCTGGCAGCGGTTCCATTCCTCCGCGCTCACCGGCTTTGAGGTGATCAGCCACTGGCTGCCGTTCCTGCTGCTGTCGCCGTACTTCGGCGCGCTGGCCGACCGGCACGACTGCCGCAGGCTCATCCAGGGCGCGCAGCTGCT
>JASHPP010000092.1 GCA_030038035.1 Trebonia sp. | reverse complement strand
CGATCCGCACGGCTACGGCCAGACCGTGGCCCGCGAACTGTTCCCCGACGTGCTGGCCTACGTGGTCGGGACGCCCGCGACCTATGGGTTCGCCGGCCGTAACGGCAGGACGCTGGCCGACAACGCGCCCGAGGTCATGCTGTCCCTGGTCGCCGGCACGGCCGTGCCCTCCGGGCTGAAGCCATCGGTGGCCAGGGGCATGCGGGACGGCAACTTCCCGTACGTCGTGCCTGCCTGATCATCCGGGTTCGGCCGCCGCCAGCACCGCGTCCAGGGTGCGGCGCGACCTGTCGGCACGCGGTGCGCGCGAATCGGTTGCCCCGCTATTGTGCGGCTGATGCATAGCTTTACCGTTGCCGACTGGCAGCCGTTCTTCACCGCCGTAGTCAGCGCCGCCGCGGCGCTGACCGGCCTGCTGTTCGTCGCGGTGTCGATCAACCTCGAGCACATACTCAAGGGCCCCTCGATGCTGCCCTCCCGGGCGGCCGAGACGCTGGCATCCCTGCTGTTCGTCGTGATCAGCTCCGCGCTGGCCCTGGTCCCCCAGAACGTCCGGCTGCTTGGCGCGGAGATCTTGGTCATCGTGGTGCCGTTGCTGGTCATCACGCTGCGAATTCAGCTGCGGTTCCGGCGGCAGCACCCGGACTCGCCGCTGCTGTGGTCGGCGTCCCGGATCACGATCAGCGCGGCGGCGACGATCCCGGGCACCCTGGCGGGCCTGTCGTTCCTGGCGCACTGGGGCGGCGGCTTCTACTGGCTGGTGCCGGCCTCGCTGCTCGGCATCGCGGGCGCCGGCTACGGCGCCTGGGTGCTGCTCGTCGAGATCGTCCGCTGAGCTCGAGCCTCAGCCCCGGCTCTGGACCTCCCGGCTTGCTTCACGTCTCCAGGGTGGCGAGCTCCTCCTGCACCCGGCGCTCGTGCTCGTCGGCGTCCTTGCGGGCGCGGCGCGAACTCCAGCGGCCGGCCATCAGCAGGATCAGCGGCAGGAACAGCACCTGGCCGCCGACGCAGACCCACCACCAGTTCCTCCACTCACCGGGCGCCGCCGCCGCGGCGGTGACGACCTGCGATCCGTGCGCCTTCATATACGCCAGGTCCGATGTGGGCACGGTCCCGAGCGCGGTGAACCGGGCGGTCGCGGCGGCCGGGCCGATGTGGAAGGCCGTCGCGATCTCCGCGACGGCCGCGGGGGCCGCCGCGGTCGGGTTCGCCGCCAGCGCGGCCTGCGTCTTGGGAGAGATCGCCGCGAGCGTGGCCAGTTCCGGCGCGTACTTGACCGACAGCGTGGTGACCGTCTGGCCGTAGGTGACCAGCGGCGTCATCGAGCCGACCACGGCCGGCAGGATGAGGAGCGAGATGGCGATCACCGCCCGGATGATCCACCCCCAGATGGCCAGGCCGGTCGCGGTGAGCGCGGGGTTGTGCTTTTCGACGGTCTCGGTGTAGCCCGCCATCCACGGCGCGTACGCGATCGCGAGGAAGACGGCAAGGAAGCTGATCACGATCGCGAACGTGCTGTACCCCGTGCCGCTGCCCAGGTTGAGGAAGATGATCGTCATCACGATCGCGCCCACGGCGCCGCACGCCATGAACGGCTTGCGCACCCGGACGATGTCCGAGAGGATCCCGACCACTATCAGCGCTCCCGCGTCGAACGCCCAGAACCAGTTCCCGAGGCTGTTGGCCGTCGACAGCGAGTAACCGTGCAGCGCGGCGAAGTAGACGGTGAAGAAGCCGACCGCCGTGTAGTAGAAGATCAGGAACACCGCGATCGCGAACGCCGAGCCGATGACGTCCAGGTGCAGCATCTGGCGCCACGGGCGGTGCAGCAGCTCATCGACCTTCAGTCCGCGGGCCTTGGCCTCGATCAGCGCGCGGTCCCTGATGGACACCATGAGCTGGTCCCGCAGCGGCGGGGAGAGCTCGCGCAGCCCGACGACCGCGATCGCCGCGACGACGAGACCGACGATGCCGCAGATGATGAACTGGTCCTGCCACGCCACCAGGTGGCTGAGCGTGTTGCTGGACACGACGGCGACCACCAGGCTGCCGACGACAGGCCCGAGGGTCCAGAACCCCATGGCAGAGGCCCGGCCGAGCTGCGGGGAGAAGTCCCGCACCAGCGCCGGCGTCGCGACCAGGATGATGCCCTCGACGACGCCGACCGCCGCGAACAGGATCGCGTAGGTCAGCTCGTTGGGCGCGTTCGGCACACCGAACAGAATCAGCGCACCGGTGATGACCAGCCCGTACGCGACGAGGTTGGCGCGGCCCCACCGGTCGGCGAGGCCCGCCGCGAGAGACCCGAAGGCACCCACCGCGTTGGCGACAACGATGATGTACACGTAGTAGTTAAACGTCATCCCGAAGTGCGCGATGATCGCCGGGGACACCGCGCCAGGGATGTAGAACTGGTAGTAGAGCACGATCGTCGCGAGCACCACGATCGCCAGGTAGGTTATCCGCGGCCCTGTGTTCGGGTAGTGGTGGAGCTGACGCCGCCAGAGGCCCTGCACCGGCCTGGCCGCCGGACTGCCCTGCACCGTTGCTGTCATCCTGCGACCCCTTTTCGCACCACGTCGTCACTGACGTGCGCACAGCTAAAGTACGTTTTCGTACTTTAGGAATTTTCCCGTTACTCTAGGCCCATGCCGGACGCCACGCAAGCGGGCACGCTCGCCCGCACGCACGAGGGGAAACCTGGCCTGCCGCGAGGCCGCAGCCGCCTCCCGGCGCCGGATGTCCGGGCGTCCCAGCTGCAGCGGCTGCGCCGGGCCGCGATCGCCGCTGTCGCCGAATCCGGGTACGCGGCCGTCACGGTCGCCGACATCGTGCGCCGCGCGCGGGTGTCGCGGGCCGCCTTCTACGTCCACTTCGCGGACAAGGAGGACTGCTTCCTCGCCGCCACAGGCGAGGGCCGGCAGCTGATGGCCGGCCGGGTGGTCACCGCGACCCGCGCGCTGCCCGCGGGCACCGCCGATGAGACCGTGCTAGAGGCCGGGTTCCGCGCGTTCCTTGAGTTTCTCGCCGACGAGCCGGCCTTCGCCCGGGTCTTCTACGTGGATATGCCGGCCGCCGGGCCGCGGGCGATCGAACGGCTCGACGCGGCGGCCCGCCGGTTCGCCGACATGACCGCGAGGTGGCACCACCGGGCGCGCGCCCGCCACCCGGAATGGCCCGCTGTTCCCGACGAGGCTTACCTCGGGCTCGCCGGGGCGACCGCCGAGCTGGTGCGGTTCGGGGTGCACGGCGGCCAGACGCACGCGCTGCCGCGGCTGGAGGGAACGCTCGTGTCGCTGCACCTGGCGGTGCTCGCCGCCCGCCCCTGGCCGGTCGCCCCGCCCGCCCCGGTCGCCCCGGTCGCCCCCACCCCGTAGGCCGGCCGGGGCCGGCCTACGGGGTACCGCGTGAGCCTAGCCGTTGAGCGCGTACTCGACCATGGTCGCGGCGCCGCTGTGCGTGGTGGCAGTGATCGCCGAGGCGGTGGCGAACAGCGACAGGCCGATAAGAATTGCGAAAATGATCTTCCGGGCAGTTTTCACGGTGAGCCTCCGAGGGGGATCGTGACGGATCGTGTGAATTACAGTAATTCACGCCAATTCGCCCGGACTAGCTTGGGGTCCCGGTAGCACTGAAGAAATTTCCAACGGATATAGCACTGACCTGCGATAACGAGAGTTTCACTGACAGTCCCTGACCTTCACGGCTACGTTCTGTTCCTATTCGGTTCGGTACGGGCGCGAGGTGGCCTTTGTCAGAGAAGATGTTCTCCGAGGATCAGCTGGAGCAGCTTCGCTCGTTTCCGGAGATCAGCAGGGACGAGCTGGTCCGGTACTTCACGCCGACGCCGGGGGATGTCGCGTTCGTCGATACAGGGCGAGGGCGGGGTGCGGCGGACAGGCTGGGCATGTTGGTTCAGTTGTGCACGCTGCCGTGGCTGGGGTTCGTGCCTAATGACGTGCGCTCGGCGCCGCCGGCGACCGTGGCCCGGCTGGCGGACCGGCTGGGCGTTGACCCGGCGGCGCTGTCGTCGTACGGGCGGCGCGCGCAGACCCGCTCGGATCACCTGGCGATGGTCGCGGAGTACCTGGGGTGGAAGACCGCCCCGGTCGGCAGCGAGGAGATGAAGGAGCTGGAGCAGTTCCTCCTCGACCGGGCCATGGAGCACGACTCGCCGACGCTGCTGTTCAACCTGGCCCGCGAGTACCTGGCGTCGGCCAAGGTGATCCGGCCCGGCGCGATCGTGCTGGCGAAGATGATCGGGACGGCCCGCAAGGGGCGGGTGACCTGACGGCACAGCTCGTCGGGCACCTTCTGACCGGCGAGGTGCGTGCTGACCTGGACCGGATGCTTCGGGTCGACGCGGGGCTGGGAATGACCCGCCTGGAGTGGCTGAACAGCCCGGCCAGGGACGCCTCGGCGTCGTCGGTGAAGACCGCGATCGAGAAGCTGGCCTGGTTCCGCGGCATCGATGCCCCGCAGATGGACCTGTCGGCGCTGCCGAACGAGCGGCGCAGGTTCCTGGCCCAGGTGGCACGCCGGTCGACCAACCAGGGGCTGGAACGGCGGAAGGAGCGCAAGTACCCGATCCTGCTGGCGTTCGTGGCGCAGGCCGCGGTGGACCAGCTGGACGAGGTCGTGGCGCTGTTCGACCAGGCGGTGTCGGCCCGGGAGTCCCGGGCCAAGTCCAGGACGGAGGAGGCGCTGGCCGAGCGGGCCAGGAAGGGCGAGGCCCGGCAGCTGCTGATGGACGTGATCCTGCCGGTGCTGGCCGACCCGTCGGTTCCGGACGAGCAGGTCGGCGGCAGGCTGCGGGACCAGATCGGGATGCAGCGGCTGCGGGAGATCACCTCCGATTCCTGGAAACCGCTGCCGAAAGACCACGGCCGGCTGTCGGAGCTGGACTCCTCCTACTCCTACCTGCGCCAGTTCACCCCGAACGTGCTGGCCGTGATCGACTTCCAGGGCGGCCCGGGCACCGCAGAGCTGATGGAGGCCGTGGCCATCCTGAAGGAGATGAACCGGCTCGGCGGCCGGAAAGTCCCCGCAGGCGCGCCGACCGGGTTCGTGCCCGCGAAGTACGCCGGCTACCTGGAGAAGGCCCGCAAGAGCGGGGAGGACACCGCCTACCGGCACTACTGGGAACTGTGCGTGACCCTGTGCCTGCGGGACGGGCTGCGCTCCGGCGACGTGTTCGTGCCCGGATCGCGCCGGTACGCCGACCCCTCGACCTATCTGTACACGGCCCGGCAGTGGGCACCCAGGCACGAGGAGTACTGCCGACTGGTCGGCAAGCCCGCAGACGCCGCGCGCGCCCTGGAGCAGGGAAAAGAGGAACTGCACGCGGCGCTCGCCGAGATGGAGTCGGCCCTCGCCGGCTCCCTGCCCGGTGACCGCGGGGCGGTCCGCCTGGACGGCGACGGCCACCTGGTGGTGCCGCCTCTGCCGGCCGAGGACATCCCGGCGGAGGCCAGGGAACTGAAGGACGAGCTGGCCGGCATGCTGCCGTTCGCGCCGATCGCCTCGCTGCTGATCGAGCTCGACGCCCGGACGGGATTCCTGGACTGCTTCACCCACGCGGGCGGCCGGAAGCTGGCCAGGTCCGCGGAGACCAAGCGGAACATCCTGGCCGTGCTGATCGCAATGGCCACCAACCTGGGGCTGGCCCGCATGTCGGAGGCCTGCGGGGTGTCCTACGACGTGCTCGCGTGGACAACAGAGTGGTACGTCCGCGAGGACACGCTCCGTGACGCCAACACCGTGATCGTCAACCACCACTACAGCCTGGAGCTGTCTAAAGCGTTCGGCGGCGGCGTCATGTCGTCCTCCGACGGCCAGCGGTTCCCTGTGCGGGGCAAGTCCGTCACGGCCCGGAACATGGTGATCCACGGCGGGCAGGTCCTGTCGACCTACACCCACGTGTCCGACCAGTGGTCCACCTACGGGACGAAGGTCATCGTCCCGACCGCGCGGGAGGCGCACTTCGTGCTGGACGACTTCCTCGGCAACGCCACCGACCTGCCGGTCGCCGAGCACGCGACCGACACCCACGGCGCCACGCTGATCAACTTCGCGCTGTTCGACCTGGTGGGCAAGGCCCTCACCCCCAGGATGCGGGACCTGGCGCGCGTCACCCTGGTGCGCGATGACACCCCGACGGAGGTAAGAAAGGCATACCCGCACGCCGGGCCGCTGCTGGGCGCCCGCTGGAACGAGGCCCTCATCGAAGAGTGCTGGCCGGACCTGCTGCGGATGGCGGGCTCGCTGAAGTACGGGCAGGCCACGGCGTCGCTGATCGTCGGCAAGTGGTCTGCGTCCTCCCGCCAGAACACCCTGGCGGCGGCGCTCAAGGAGTGGGGGATGCTGCGCCGGACGATCCACACGGCGAGGTACCTGTCGGATCCGGTGTACCGCAGGAAGATCTCCCGGCAGCTCAACAAGGGCGAGTCCCTGCACTCGCTGCGCCGCGACCTGCACTACGCCCAGCAGGGCACCATCACCCGGGCGCACCCGGCCGAGCAGACCGAGCAGGCATGGTGTCTGACCGTGCTGACCAACGCCGTCGTCGCCTGGACCACCGAGTACTACTCCCGCGCCGTCCTGGAACTGCGCTCGCAGGGCCGGTCAGTCCCCGACGAAGTCCTAGCTCACATCTCGCCCGGCCACAGCGACAACGTCAACTTCTTCGGCGTGATCAACGTGGACGTCGAGGCGGAACTGGCCAAGCTGGACGGCGGAGGCTGGCGCCCGCTCCGGGCCGCTCAGCTACAAGACCTCGGCCTCGCCTGACACGCCATGGCCCGCGGTCCGGTGGTCATGTACGTGATAACGGGCTGTTATCCGGTAGGTTGACCCGTGAAGAGGAGCGGCGACCAGCGGCACCGTAACCCCGCCGGACGCGCGACTCGTGCACGTTATCCGGTAGGTCTGCGGAGAGGGGTCACGGTGGCGGCGACCGTAGCGAAACTGGATGCCCAGCGAGGCAGGCAGCGGCCGGCGGAGGCTGGGGGCCCGACCGTGCGCGCCGCGATCGACGGCTTCCTGGACGCCCCGGACGTCAGGGCGAACCAGAACACCCTGCGCGCCTACACCAGCGTGCTTGACCGCGTCGGCGAGGAAATCGGCGCCAGCCGGAGGCTGGCCGAGGTACCGGATGACGAGATCGCCGGCGCGCTGACCATGCTCTGGGGCGGTGCGAAGCCGGCGACCTGGAACCGCAACCGCGCTGCGGTCGGGTCGTGGCTGACCTGGTGCGCTGACACGCAGCACTGGACCGCGCCGGCGCTCCCGGCCGCGGCGAAGCGGCGCCGGGAGAACAATGACTACACGAAAGCCGTGTCCCGGTCGAGGATCGACCGGCTCTGCCGCCGCCGGGACGTGCCGCTGCGGGAGAAGACGCTGTGGCGGCTGCTCTACGAGTCCGCCAGCCGCGCCAGCGCGGTCCTGGCGCTCAACGTCGAGGACCTGGACCTGCCCAACAAGCAAGCCCGGGTCACCGTCAAGGGCGGCGACACCATGTGGATCACCTGGGGCACCGACACCGCGCACCTGCTGCCCCGCCTGATCGCCGGGCGCGAACGGCCCGCTGTTCCTGTCCGAGCACCGGCCAGGCCCGCACCGCACCGCCACCACCGACCCCCGCGACATCTGCCCCGAGACCGGCCGCGCCCGGCTGGGCTACGACCGCGCCCGCATCCTGCTCGCCCGCTACGCCGACGGACTGCGGCTCCACCAGCTCAGGCACTCCTCGGCCACCCACCTCGGCGAGGCCAACGTCTCCGCCAGCGTGATCATGGCCAAGACCGGGCACAAGAGCCTGCGGTCGGTCCAGCGCTACGTCAAGCCAGGCCTCGCCGCCGTCCACGCGGCCACCGAAACGCTATCGAGCCCCCGCCGCCGCAGCTGATCCGCGCCCACATCGCGAGTACCGCAGAAAGCCCAGCTCGCCCGGGGTTGAACACCCCCGTTTAGCCCGGGTGACACGTTTGTTAAGGGCACCCCAACCGGAAAAATTCGGGGACACCCAGGCAGGGCCGGTGAGCATCCCGAGCACGGATTGTGAGTGCTGACGAGGCCGCAGGCGCGGGAGGCAGCCCCGTGATTCCGTGATTCAATGTCCGCCGTTGCCAACGGCCGCGTTACGCTCGCTGGGTGGCTGATCTGACGCAGGATGAGGCGCTTGACCGGGCCCGGGCTATCGATGTCGAGTCGTATGACGTTTTCCTCGACCTGACGGCCGAGCCGGTGCTCTCCAGGACCGAAGTGCGGTTCCGGTGGCTGCGGCCAGACGCGAGCACGTTCGCTGAGCTGCGCACCCAGGGCGTGCGCAGCGTGACGCTCGACGGGGTGCCATTGCCGCCACCGCAGGACGGCCGGCTGCGGCTGAGCCGGGCCGACGGCGGCGACCAGGCGGTCCTGGTGGCGGAGGCCGAGGCCGACTACTCGCAGGAGGGGCGAGGGCTAGGCCGGTTCACCGACCCTGCGGACGGTGCGAGCTACGTGACGGCGTTCTCCTACCCGGACTGCGGGCCGGAGGTGTTCTGCTGCTTTGACCAGCCGGACCTGACCGCGACGTTCCGGTTCTCGGTGCGCGTCCCCGACGGCTGGGAGTGCGTAGCCAACGGCCAGCTCGCCCGGCGCGAGGGCGACGTGTGCACGTTCACGCCGGTCAGCGGGATGCGACCGTACGACCTGACGTTCTGCGCCGGGCCGTTCTCGACCGCCGCGCGCACCGAGGCGGCCCGGACGGAAGTGACCGTCCGGCACCGGCACTCGCTGCTCGGCCGGACAGCAGTGGCTCCCCTGCCCCGGTTCGCCGGCTATGCCCGTGATGCCGTCGCATGGTACGCCGGAAGACTCGGCGTACCATGCCCTTACCCCGCGTACGACATCGTGTTCATGCCGGACCTGGCCGCCACGGCGCTGTCGGTTCCCGGCCTGATGGTGGTGAACGAGAAGCTGCTCGGGCGGCCCGACGACGCCGGCGACCAGTTCAGCGCGATGGTCTGCGCGCACGAGGTGGCTCACCTGTGGTTCGGTGCGCTGGTGGGGCCGCAGTGGTGGGACGACGTATGGCTGGACGAGGCACTTGCGAGCTACCTGTCGTACGCCGCGCTGGCCGCGGTCGCCGGGGTCAGCGAATCGCTGTCGTGGACCGGGTTCGCCTACACGGACAAGCCGGCGGCGTACAAGGCGGACGAGCTGCCGAGCCGGCAGCCGGTATCGTCTCCGGTGAGCACGGCGGCGCGGGGCCGGGACAAGCCGTTCGGCATCCTGTACGTGAAGGGAGCCAGCGTCATCCGCGCCCTCGCCGCGCTGATCGGCGACGACGCGCTGCTCCGGGGGCTGACCGACTACCTGACCAGGTTCGCCTTCGGCAGTGCGACGCTGGACGACCTGGTCGGCTGCTGGTCCCGGGCCAGCGGGCAGGACCTGGCCGGCTGGGCGGACCAGTGGCTGCGCGCCGAGGGCACGACCACGGTCCGGCTGGACGAAGACGGCGCCGTGGTCCAGGACGTACCGCGCCGGCAGCGAATCGGCATCGGGCTCTACGACCTGGACGGCGACGGCAAGCTGCATCGCCGCACCCTGGTGCACGCGGAACTCGAAGCGGAACGGACCGTAGTGCCCGGGCTAGCCGACGCGGACGCGGTGGTGCTCAACGACCAGGACCTCTCCTACACGCGGACCGGGTTCGACGCCCAGACCGCGCGGGTACTCACAGCGGCCGCCTGCCAGGTGGGCGACCCGCTCAGCGAGGCGGTCTGCTGGAACGGCTTCTGGCTGCTGGTCACCAGCGGGGAGCTGCCGGCCGCGCAGTTCACCGACATGGCCTGCCGGCGCCTGCAGGCCGGCGGCCTGCCCGAGGCGGGCGTCGAGGCGCTGCTCAGCCGCGCGGCCGAGGCCGCCGACGCGTGGGCCCCGCCGGGCCAGCGAGCGGCCCTGAGGGAACAGATCGCCGACGCGACCCGGACCGCAGCCGGAGACGCGCGCAAGCTCGCGATCGGCTTCGCCGCCAGCGCGCAGGCCGACGAGCAGCTCGCCGTCCTCGGCGCCTGGCTGACCGGAAAGGACCTCCCGGACGGGCTCGCCCTCGACGCCGAACTGCGGGCCCGGATCCTGTTCACGCTCGCGGCCCGCGGACTGGCCCGAGCGCAGGACATCGACGCCCTGCCGCGCCTAGACCCCGTCACTGGCGAGGTGAACCGCGCAACCTGCCTAGCCATGCAACCGGACCCGGCAGCGAAGCAAGCCGCCTGGGCCGCGGCCCTCTCCCCCGGCGAGCCGGCCAGGATCGCGCGCGCATGCGCCACAGGCATCTGGGTGCCGGGCCAGGAGGAACTGATGGCCGGCTACCGCGGCAGGTACCTCACCGAGGCCCTCCCCGCGCTCGTCACCAGAAAGCAGCAGTCAAAGTCACGGCTGAGCCGCCTGCTGTTTCCCGCAACGCTCATTTCCGAGGCAACCATCGAGGCGGCGAACGCCGCAAAGCCGTCAGATGACATCCTGCGGCTCGCCGTGGCCGAACAGGCCACGATCATGCGCCGTCGTCTCGACGCCCGCCGACAGCGTTAGCCGGCACCGCCATGTGAGCGCTGTCCAGCCGCCTCCATCCAGGTGACCTCTTACCCGTATCAGTGAAATCTTTAGTTATCGCAGGTCAGTGCTATATCCGTTGGAAATTTCTTCAGTGCTACCAGGACCCCAGCTTTCGCCGCCCCCGCCGCGCGAGCCGCGCGGGCCGCGCGCTAGCCGGCGAGGCGGGCGCGGCAGAGCGCCAGCACGTTGGCGATCACCTGGTGGCCGGACCGGCCCGCCGCGGTCAGGATCGACTCAGGGTGGAACTGGACCGCCCAGCGGCCCGCCGCGTCGTCCTCGATCGCCATCACGACCCCGTCCGGAGTCGTCGCGGTCACCGCGAACCCGCCCCGCACGGCCGCCTCTTGCGCGTACAGCGAGTGGTAGCGGGCCGCGGTGAACTCCGGCGGCAGCCCCGCGAGCAGCGACGTGCGGGCGCGGACCATGATCTGCCCCGGCTTGCCGTGCTGCGGCTCGGCCAGCAGCGAGAGCTCGCCGCCTGCGTGCTCCACCATGGCCTGCAGCCCCAGGCACACGCCGAACGCGGGCAGGCCCCGCGCGTCAAGCTCGGCCAGCAGCTCGCCGCACTTGAAGTCCGACGGGCGGCCCGGCCCCGGCGACAGCACGACCAGGTCCGGCTGGCGCGAGTCGAGGATCGAGGCGGGGAACCCGGCGCGCAGCGTCGTCACGTCAGCGTCGTGCTGGCGGAAGTAGTCGGCGAGCGTGTGCACGAACGAATCCTGGTGGTCGACGAGCAGCACCCGGACAGGGCGCTCGGCGAAGACGGGCGGAGCGGAGGGCTGGACAGGCGGGAGGGATCGTTCTGAATCATGGAGGGTTTCGATGAGAGCGCGCGCCTTGATGTGAGTCTCGCTCTCTTCGGCGGCGGGGTCGGAGTCGTACAGCAGCGTCGCGCCGGCGCGGACCGCCGCGACACCGCCGGTGATGTGAGCGGTCCGCAGGGTCAGCCCGGTGTTCATCGAGCCGTCGAAGCCGATCTTGCCGACCGCCCCGCCGTACCAGCGCCGCGGGGCGTCCTCGTTGTCCTCGATGAACTGCATCGCCCACGTCTTCGGCGCGCCGGTCACCGTGACGGCCCACATGTGGGTCAAGAACGCGTCCAGGGAGTCGAAGCCGGGCCGCAGCCGCCCCTCGATGTGGTCGACCGTGTGGATGAGCCGGCTGTACATCTCGATCTGCCGCCGCCCGATCACGTTGACGCTGCCGGGCACGCACACACGGGACTTGTCGTTGCGGTCCACGTCCGTGCACATGGTCAGCTCGGACTCCTCCTTCGCCGACCGCAGCAGCGCGACGATGTTCGCCGCGTCCTCGAGCGGGTCCGCGCCGCGCGCGATCGTGCCGGAGATCGGGCATGTCTCCACCCGGTCCCCGGTCACCCGGACGTACATTTCCGGCGAGGCGCCGACCAGGTGCTCCCCGCCGCCCAGGTTGAACAGGAACTCGTACGGCGCCGGGTTCCGCTCCCGCAGCCGCTCGTAGAAGCCGGCGGGCGAGGCGCACCGCGCGCGGAACACGTGGCTCGGCACGACCTCGAACAGGTCGCCGCACTTGAAGCGCTCCTTCGCGCGCTCGACGATCGCCGCGTACCTGCCCGGGGTCGGATTTTCAATGACAATGTCCCGAACGGTCCCGGGCGGCTGCTCCGTGTCAGGGGTCTCCCGCAGGTGGTTGTCCGTGGAAACCCCGCCGACGGTGAACTCGTACCGGTACCTGATCGCCTCCTCGCGGCGGCGGTCCAGCGCGTAGATCTCGTCAGGCAGGTGCAGCACGAGGTCACGCTGCCCGGGCGGCCGGTCCATGCGCAGCCGCACCGGCTCGAACTGGAACGCCAGGTCGTAGCCGAACGCGCCGTACAGTCCCAGGTGCGGATCCGGGCAGCTGAACGCGGCGGCGATCTCCCGCAGCGCCGTGAACACCGTCGGCCGGCGGCTGCGTTCCTCCTCGGTGAATGTCCCTTCGCCCTCCGGGATGGCGACGGCCCGCTTGTTGCTGTTATCAGTCGGCTGCTCGTAGCCCGCCTTGCGCATCGCCTCCGCGACCGCCGGCAGGATGACCCGGCCGCGCTCGTTGAGCGCGCGGGCCGTGACGTACCTGCCGTGCGCGGCGATCTCGATCGGCGGGTCCACGTAGGCCAGGTGCCAGCGGCTGTACCTGCCCGGGTACTCCATGCCCGAGCTCAGCACCCCGCCGCGGCGCCGGTCGACGGCCTGGGCGAGCCGCGCGAGTTCGGCCGGGTCAAACGATTGCGCGGTGCGCGTGATCGTGACCCCGCCGCCGGTCACGAGAGTCGTGGTGTCCACCTGTGGGCCCCTCTATCTGGCCCGGTCAGCGGCGGGAGATACGAAAGCGACCGCCGTCTCCGGGCGGTCGCTTCAGACACAGCAGCGGGCACCGCCTACGGACGGCGCCACCACTGGAGGTCACGGGAAGTTCGCATCGAGGCCGAGCGTACCACTTCATCCGGGGCACGCGGAGCTGGTGTCTGGCATCCGCCACGCGGTGGCCGCCCCGGTGATGACCTCGGCGGCGATGCGCAGCGTGTCCTGGTCCTGACCCTGGCTTTGCTCGGTCGCCGGGCGGCCGGACAGGAACGCGGCGACCATCGGCAGCACACGACCGTCCCCGAGCAGGCCGCCGTGGAACGCGGGCACGACGACCACGTCGGCGGGCAGGGTGCAGACCGGAAGGGTGAGCGCGTCGGCGAGCGGGATCACGGCCAGCCAGCGCAGCGATGTGCCGCTGGACGTGACGACGTCGCGGAAGTACGTGGCGCCGAACTCGCTAACCGAGCTGAGCAGGTGCTGCGCGCCGCCGGGGCCGTAGGGCGACATGCCGCCGACCAGGCGGTTCAGCTCGTCCAGGGCATCCTCAGACACCGAGGCGGGATCGGACGCCGGCGGATAGCTCAGCTGGCCTGGCTCGACGATCGGGCTGAGCAGCACCACCGAGCCGACCGGCAGGCCCGGGTGCCTGTCGAGCATCGCGTAGACGCCAAGCGTGCCCTCGCTCTCCGCGACGACGTCCACCGGGCGGTGCGTCTGGTCGTACAGCGCCATCAGCTCGGCGGCCATCCGGTCGCCGAGCACGGGCAGCGGCAGGTCGTCCGCGGCGGGGCCGCTGGGCAGCGGCATGCCGTCGGCGGACAGCCCCGCGTAGGAGAACTGGCGGATGGTCGCCCCGGGCATCGCGGCACGCAGGCCGTTCGCCGCGTTGCAGCAGGAGGAGCCCCAGCCGCCGACCACGAGCACGACGGCGGTGGACGTGGGCTGCGCTCCGGCTCCGGTCCCTGCTCCGGTTCCTGCTCCGATCCCTGCCGCGGTTCCGGTTCCGGCCTGGCCGGACGCTCCGGCGGGCCCGCCTGTCCCGCCGATCAGGTTCGCGGCGACAGGCGTGCTCGCGACCGAGCCCCTCGGCAGCTGGATCGTTCCTGTGAACATCAGCCGGGCGACGCCGACGGCCAGGGCGAGCACCATGACCGCGGCCAGCGGGGCCAGCGGCAGGCCGAACAGGAGCCTGGCAGGCACCGACTCGTGGGTGCGCGGGTGCAGCCGGGAAGCCAGTCCCGCGAGCCCGTACCAGGCGCGGGCGTTGATCAGGCCGGTGATGGCCGTGACGCCGAGCGCGGCGGCGGTGCCCAGGTGCGCGATGACCGCGGCGGCTGCCGAGAGCGCGACGAAGCTGGCCAGCAGCCACAAGATGGCGCGCAGCGGCGGCAGCCGGTGCCACCAGGCGACGATGACTCCGCCGTGGCTCAGCGCGGCCGCGATGCCCAGCATGATCGGCAGCGCGGCGATGAACGGCCAGGAGAACGGGAGCACCGCGACCCCGAACGCGAGCGTGACCGCGGGCGAGAGCAGCAGCCACGCCACCGCGGTCAGCGCCATGCAGGACCAGAAGGCGCGGCTGAGGCGCGGCGCGCGCAGCTCCCGCGGCCAGGCCAGGCGCAGCAGCACCGTGTCCAGGGCCGACCTGACCAGCAGCACCGCGGTGAGAATGGCGGCGAACCCGAGCCAGGACTGCCTGTCGGCGAACAGCCAGCGCAGGTCGTGGTAGGCCGCGAGCGCCGGAAGCGCGGTGGCCTGCGGCGCGACCGGCCGGGCGGCCGGCGCCAAGAGCGTGAGCAACCCCGCCTCGGCCGCGGCGCCGCCCGCCGCGACGAGGATCAGTGCCCTATGCCGAAGGAACCCCTCGGCAGCAAATCCCGCGCCCATCGTTGCTATCCCGCCTACCCGTGCGAACACCCCGCCAGGAGAGCGCATTCCGTGCTTCCATCACAATCCGGAGTATCCCTCCGGTCAACCCCTGTCGCCTTGTTCTCCCCCGCGGGAACGCTTATCGTAACGTCGCACCCGCGATAAGGAGATGAACGCATGAGCACCACGGTCTCGCTCGCCGAACTTCCGTCCCTCAAGGGGTCCGTGCTCGGCACCAGCGAGTGGTTCGAGATCACCCAGCAGCGGGTGAACACGTTCGCCGACGCCACCGATGATCACCAGTGGATCCACGTGGACGTGGCGCGGGCGAAGAAGGAAAGCCCGTTCGGCGGCCCGATCGGGCACGGTTTTCTCACCCTGTCGCTATTCGTCCCGATGTGGTCGCAGGTGCTCACCGTCACCGGCACGACAATGGCGGTGAATTACGGCCTGAACAGGGTTCGCTTCCCCGCTCCGGTGCCCGTCGGCTCGAAGATCCGGCTGACCGCCACACTGGTCGACGTGGAAGAGGTGACGGGCGGGCTGCAGCTCATTGTCGGCGGCGTCGTCGAGCGCGAGGGCGGCGACAAGCCGGTCTGCGTCCTTGAGGCCGTCATGCGCTTCTACGCCTGAGCCGGCCGGCTGTAGCCTGGCCCGGTGGGCGAGGCGCTTGATCACGAGTGGTTCTGCGAGCGGGCCGGGGCAGAGATCTCCCGGATGGCTCTGGTCGTCGCCGGGGCCGACCCGGCATCCGCGGTGCCGACCTGCCCCGGGTGGACGCTCGCGCGGCTGGTCAGGCACACGGGGATCATCCACCGGTGGGCCACGGAGATCGTGGCGACCCGCTCCGGCGCGCGGCTCGACCCGCGTGACCTTGACGTCGGCCTGCCCGCCGCGGAAGCCGCCTACGCTGACTGGCTCGCGGCCGGCGCGGCGCGGCTGACGTCGGTGCTGCGCTCGGCCGGGCCGGACGCGGCGGTCTGGACCTGGGGGCCGCCGCGGCTGTCCGGCTGGTGGGCGCGGCGGATGCTGCACGAGACGACCGTGCACAGGGCGGACGCGCAGATCGCCCTCGGCGCGGTTCCCTCCGTCGACCCGGTGGTCGCGGCGGACGGGATCGAGGAGTTCCTGGCGAACCTGCCGGCCGCCAGCAGGCCGGCGGAGCACCTGGCTTCGCTGCCGGCCGGGCAGTCGCTGCACCTGCACGCCAGCGACTGGGCCGGTGAATGGCTGGTCCGTTTCGATCCTTCCGCTGGCGGGGTTACGTGGTCGCGGGGTCACGCGAAGGCGACCGCGGCGGTCCGCGGCCCGGTAGTGGAGCTGCTGCTGTTCACCTACGGCCGGATTCCCCCGTCGGATCCGCGCCTGACCGTCTTCGGAGATTCCTCGCTGCTCGACGCCTGGCAGGAGAAGACCGCCCTGTGACCGCTGTGACCGCTGTGATCCCTGTGGTCACGGTGGCCTGCCGCGGGGCCTTGGACCCGGCGCCCACCCCGCCGCCTGGCAAGAGGCATGCCAGTTTGCGGCCTACGCCGCTTTTCGTGACACTGTGTATTTATGCCGAAACGTAGAGTATTCGACGAGCTTCAGCTGCGGCGCATCCTCGCCGCACAACATCAGGTGATCACTCGCGGCCAGGCGCTGGCGAGCGGGATTGCGGACAGCACGGTAACGGTGTGGTGCAGATCCGGCGGGAAGTGGCAGAAGCTTCTCCCAGGGGTCTATCTGACGGTGACCGGGAAGCCGACCGCTGAGCAGCGGCACGTGGCGGCGCTGCTGTACGCGGGGGCGAACAGCGTGATCACCGGGCCCGCGGCGCTGCGGCTGCACCGGCTGCGCTCCCCCGGGCCGGACGTGATCGACGTCCTTATACCCTGGGCCGTCAAACGGCAGAGCACCGGGTTCGTGCGCATCCACCGGACCAGGCACATGCCGCGGACCTATCAGACTGGCCAGATCCGGTTCGCTCATGCCGCCCGGGCGGTCGCCGACGCCGCGCACGGGTTCACCGCACTGGACGACGTCCGCGCCGCGGTGGCCGAGGCGGTCCAGAAGCAGGCCTGCTCGATCGCGGAGATCGGCCT
>JASHPP010000715.1 GCA_030038035.1 Trebonia sp. | reverse complement strand
CTATTTTCACGTTTCGGTCTGACATTCTGCCGCGCAGCCGGTGGCTGCTGCGTGTCGCAGGCGTTTGGTGTCTGCTTGGCTGCGTTCTGCTTGCAGGGCTGGTTTGCGGGCATGCTGCCGCTGCGGGCGTGCGGTTCCCGTGTGGGGTGAGGTTGTTCGCGGGCGTGCCTGCCGGTTCTAGGGCGGGCCGGCGGATGTGAGCATGGCCGGGGTCTTGCGGCGGCGCTTGCGGGTTTTCGGGGGCAGGCCGCGGGCGGCCCGGCGCTGGTTTTCGTCCTGGCGGGCGTGCCAGGCTGCCAGGATGCGCTGGTTGCGGACGGCGAGCAGCACTGCGGTGAACAGCATGAGGGGGGTCAGGCCCATGAGGCGGCACCAGCCGCGGGCGGTGTCGTTGCTGGCCGGGTCCTTGGCGGTGGCGAAGCTGCGCTCGGCGCCGCTGCGGCGGGCGTAGGAGCGGCGCCAGGCCGGTGACGGGTAATCGTGTTTCTGCGCGGTCTTGGCGAGCACGTCCGGCGGGACGGTGATGGTCTGCTGCGTGCAGCAGGCCTGCGGGTGTTCCGGGAGCTGCAGGATTTCCGGGCGGTCCCGGTCCAGGGTCATGGATGCGGGGCGGAGCGGGCAGCGGACCTTGCCCGCGGCGGCCGGGCACTGCACCCGGTGGTAGCCGTCGGCGTCGGCGGCGGTGAGGCGGCCGAGCTTGTAGCGCGCCAGTTCGCTGGCCTTGCTGTCGTGGTCCGCGGCCTGTTCTTTGGTGGCAGTGCGGGCGAGCGGCCCGAGTTCCAGCAGGGCCCGGGGGGTAACAGGGCAGTAGAGGTTCCCGTTGCTGATGACCGCGCCCTCGTGCGTGCCCCTGGGGCCGCGGTCGTGAGGATGCAGGTCCTGGACGAGCTGCGCCCCGGCGGCGCGCAGCGGGGATGCCCAGTGCGGCGGGATGCGGTGGGAGTAGCCGGAGTCGGCCAGCACGTCGCCGAGCGGGATGCCGTGTTCCGGCAGGGCCGTCAGCACGGGGGTGAACGCGGGCACGGGGTCGTGGCGGCAGGATGAGACGGTCATGCGGCGGGCCAGCTCGGGAACGGGCGGGCCGTGCTCGTCCGGCACGGTGACGGCGCCCGATAGGTAGTAGCCGAAGAACAGCTCGTCCTCCTCGTGCAGCAGGTTGTTCCTGCGGTGTCCCCAGGAGGCTTCGGGGTCGGCGCAGTCGCTGGTGCCGTGCGGCGGGGGCCGGGAGAAGGACGCCAGGTCGCTCCAGTCCACGGCCAGCGACGCGCTGGCGTCCTTGAATTCCTCCGGGACGGAGGCCTCGAGCAGGTCATCGCAGGCGCGCTGCAGTCCCGGCGCCGGCAGCCCGTCGGGCTGGTTCTTGCCGAGTGCAGCCGTCACGAGCCGGAAGGTGTACTCGGCCTGCCGGTAAGTCAGCCGGTGCGGGCCGCGCTTCCAGTCCGCGAGGACGCCGAGCCGCCGCTGCTCGTCCTCGGGCAGGCTGACCAGCGCCTGGTGCACCCTGGTCAGGTGCGCGGGCCGTCCGTCAGCCTGGGTCAGGCACATGCCGGCCATCAGGGTGCGGACGCTCAGCTGGCGGGCGCGCGCTCCCAGGGGCAGCATGGCCTCGACCCGCGGCGCGATGCCGGAGATGTCGATGACGTCCTCGAACGCCGTCAGCCCGGTCACCGCCGGCGCGCCGCCCCGAGCAGCCTGACCGCCTCGGCTTCCCCGGCCGGCTCCTGCCCGGCGACCAGGTCCCCCAGCCGCTGGGAGCAGCTGATCCCCGCGGCATGCATGAACGTGGCCAGGCCGAGCTGATCCGCGCAGTCGGCCAGCCACGTCGCCCGCAGCCGCGAGGTATCCAGCCGGGGCAGGCCGCTGCCGCCGTCCAGCGCGCTGATCAGCTGGCTGGTGATGTTCCGGCGGCCCGGATCGGCGCCGCCGCAGACCAGCCCGGTCCCGGCGAACCGCGCAGCGGCCAGCAGCGGCGCGTGATAGCGGTCCAGCACCGGCACCGCGCGCGGCCGGGCGCCGCGCACGGTCACGAGCACGCCGCCGCAGCGGCACGCGATGTCGGTGCCGCGCGCGTCACGCAGGTCAGAGCGGATCAGTCCGGCGCCAGCGCCCAGGCAGACCAGCCCCGCCGCCCGCATCCGCCGCTCCGTCGTGGGCTGCGCGTCCGCCAGCGCAAGGTAACCGCCGATCTCCGCCGCGCTGTAGGGCTGCTTGGCCCGCTCCCGCGGCAGCGGCAGGTCAGCCGGATAGAGCTGCGGGACGACACGCCGGCCGATGAACCGCAGGCTCGTGCGCAGCGTCCGCCGCGCCACCGGCGACAGCCCCGGCGCGCACCGGGTGAACCGCTCGGCGACCGACGGGTGCAGCACCACCTCCGGCACCAGGTCCAGCCCCAGCGACGCCGCGTAATCGGCGAGCTTGCCGGCTGCCCACAGCAGGTTCTTTGCCCGTTCCCGCCCACCCGGGGCCGTTTCCGCGATCACGTCCCGGGCGAACGCAGCCGCGGGAGCCGATACAGACCACGGCCGCCACCGGCTGATATAAGCGGCGATATCACCAGAAGGCATACAGCACTTATACTTAATGCAATGCGCGGAATACGGGATCTCGGCTGCGACAATGGCAGCGTGTCGCCCACCCCGGCCCAGCAGGCCCGCGCGCAGGCCATCGCTGCCGAGATCACCGCCCGTCTCGCCGGCGCCGCCTACGCGCTCCCCGGCACCATCGCCGACCGGCTCGCCCGCTGCGGCCACCCCGGCTGCCGCTGCCGCGCCGACCCCCCGCAGCCGCACGGCCCGTACCACCAGTGGACCCGCAAGAAAAACGGCAGGACCGCAACCCGCATCCTGACCGACGAGCAGCTCGCCGACTACGCCCCCTGGTTCGACAACCACAAACGGCTCCGCGAGCTCCTCGCCGAACTTGAAGAACTCAGCCTCGCCATCGCCGAAGCCGACCCCCGCTGGAACCGCTAGCCAGCTCTCCCCGACGAGACGGCCCGGCCGACCGCAAAACCGGAACGAATGCCTCCAGATCCTGTGGCCGGCACCCGCTTAACCTGTGGCCGGCACCCCAGCCAGGCCGTGTTTGCCCAGGTCAGCCCCAAACGTGAAGACCTCTCCAGCCAGACCACGTCAGAGGCCCCTCACCCGTCTGGGAGGGCCTTCCTGATCCGCTGGGAGCCACGCGGGGAGCCACGGCCACATGTCAGCCGCCGAACGGAGCACGGCCCCGTAAGGCCCGCCGGTCATGGTGCGGGTCACGCCGGGACGGATTCGAGTAGTGGTTGAGAAGTGCATTCTGTTGTACCTGTGATCCAAATCGCCTCCCCTCGCGTCGTAATGAGGGCGACAGCATGGTTCGCCCGCTTATCGCCAAGATCCACCATGTTTCGGGTGACGCGAGAGGAAGCAAAACAGGCATGAATTTCAGCTGGTCATGTAGGGCGGCGGGGAAGGCAGCGCGCCGCGGGGCAGTAGGGCTAGGGATTGTCGGGATTGCGGCTGTGACGGTCGCGGGGGCGGCGGCGCTGGCGGCGCCGGCCCTGAGCGCGACGGCGGCCACGCTGAACCCGACCACCACGGTGATCAATATGGACACCCTGAACACGGAGCCGGCCGGGCCCGTCACGGTGCCTTTCACCGTGACTGACGACACTGCCGACGGCCCGGCGCCGACCGGAACTGTCACGATCTC
>JASHPP010000714.1 GCA_030038035.1 Trebonia sp. | reverse complement strand
GCCGGGTCATCCCGGTCACGGGCCGCGGATGCTGTGGACCCGGTCGGGAGGCCGGGGGAAGACGGTCGGGCGGCAGCTGGCGCCGGAAGAGGTGGGGAAGGTCCGCGCGGAGCTGGCCCGGCATGCGGAGTTCGCTGAGATCTCGCGGCAGATCGCGGAGGTGAACGAGCGGATCTGCGAGGCCCGGCCGGTGTCCGGCACGTCCTTGCCCTCCGTACCGGAGGGTGAAAAAGGGGGGTCTCCGCCGCGCTCGCGGCGAAGTGGGCTGCCGAGGTAGGGCAGCTGGCGGAGCAGGCTGCGCGGGCGCTGGCTCCGGGCGGGGCCGGCCTGGCGGCGGCTGAGGCGGTGGTCCGGGTGGGCGTGCTGCGGCTCGGCGGGAAGGTTCTCGGGGAGCTGCTGTCAGCCGATCCCGGCTACCGCGGCTCCAGGGTGGCCTGCGGGAACGGGCACGAGGCCGTGTTCGTCTCCTACCGCGACAAGGTGATCGACACCGTCCTCGGCCCGGTCACCCTGGAACGCGCCTGGTACCACTGCGCCCGTTGCGGGCACGGCCTGGCCCCTCGCGACGCCGAGCTCGGCGCGGCGGGAACGTCCATGTCGGCAGGCCTGGCGGCCATGAACGACCGGGCTGCGGCCGCGGTCCCGTTCGCAGAGGCGGCCGGCCTGCTGGAAGACCTGGCCGGGGTCCGCCTGACCGTCAAGCGCGTCGAGCGGGCAGCCGAGGCCGGCGGCGCCGCCCTGGCCGCCGCGTCACGCTCCCGGGCCGGCCTCATCGCCAGGCGCAAGCTGGTCCCGCTGCCGCCGGACCCGCTGCCGGACAAGCTCTACGCCGTGATCGACGGCACCGGCGTCCCGGTGACCTCAAAGGAGACCGCCGGGCGGGACGGCAAGGGCGAGGACGGCCGCGCGCGGACCCGCGAGGTCAAGATGGCCGTCTTCTTCACCCAGGACAAGGTGAACGCCGACGGCTACCCGGTCCGGGACAGGGCGTCTTCCAGCTACATCGCCACCTTTGAGCCCGCCGCCGCGTTCGCGCGCCTGGTCAAGGCCGAGGGCATCCGCCGCGGAGCGGACCACGTCCGCCAGCTCACCGTCATCGGCGACGGCGCCGCCTGGATCTGGAACCTCGCCGCCGCCACGTTCCCCGAGGCCACCTGCATCGTCGACCTGTTCCACGCCCGCGAGCACCTGCACTCCCTGACCCGCTCCCTGGAGTTCATGCTGGGCGACCGCAAAGACGAATGGCTTGCCGCCCGGCTCGAGGACCTCGACTACGGCTACATCGACGGCATCGCCGCCGCCGTCCGCGAATACCCCCTCGAAGGCATCAAGAAGGACGAGACCGACAGGGAACTCGGCTACTTCCTCAACAACGCACCCCGCATGCGCTACCACTGGTTCCGCTCACGCGGCCTGTTCGTCGGCTCCGGCGTCGTCGAAGCAGGCTGCAAAGCCGTCATCGGCCAGCGCCTCAAGCAGTCCGGCATGCACTGGACCGTCAACGGCGCCGACTCCATCATCACCCTGCGCTGCGCGCAGGCCAGCAGCCAGCACGAAGCCCTCTACGAGCACCGTCACAACCAGACAGGAGCCGCCTGACATGCCCGCACCCGAAGATGATCTTGCCTACCTACAAATCTGACGCACACCCGTCACGGTCCCATATGCCCCCGGTTGTCGGACCCATGTGACACACTGCGGAACTATGACAACGCCTTCCGCAAGCAGTATTCCCAGCCCACGGAAGGCGCGCGGGGCATTTTTCACGCCTGAACCGCTCGCCCGCTTCCTGACAGACTGGGCAATAAGGTCACCCGCCGACGCTATTCTCGAGCCATCTTGCGGTGAAGCCGCTTTCCTGCTCGCAGCAGCCAGCAAGCTCACAGGCCTTGCCAATACCTGTCGCGATAGCGTCGCTGTTCCACATCTTGACGGTATCGAACTGCACCCCGAATCCGCGCAGAGGGCGCTGAGCCTCCTTAACAGCGCGGGGATCCCTGCATCCGTTGAAGTCGGCGACTTCTTCGACGTGAAACCGACTGCTTCATACGATGCTGTGATAGGTAACCCTCCCTACATCCGGTACCAGGAATTCACTGGCGGCGCACGCGCTCGCTCCCGTGAAGCCGCCCTTCGCGCTGGCGTCGCCCTGACTAACCTTGCCTCATCGTGGGCAGCTTTCACTGTCCACGCGTCATTGTTCCTAAAGCCTGGGGGACGCCTTGCCCTAGTGCTACCCGCTGAGCTGCTTACAGTGAACTACGCGGCCGGCATCCGCCGAATGCTCATGGAGAAGTTCGCTCGCGTGGGTCTGGTGCTCTTCGAGGAGCGCGTCTTCCCAGGTGTGCTCGAGGAAGTCGTTTTGCTGATGGCGGACGACTACGCGAACGGCCCGACGGAGCATTGCCGCATCTACCAGGCCCGCAATGCAGACGACCTCCCAACGGCGCTCCTTCCACGGCTATGGCGGCCAGACGCTCCGGAGAGCAAGTGGACACCATCCCTTCTCTCGGCCAAGGCCCTCACTGCTTATGCAGACCTTGCGGCTAGCGCACAATTCTCGCCGCTCCAGACCTGGGGAGAAACCACCCTCGGCATGGTCACTGGAAACAACCGATACTTCGCGCTGAGTCCGCAGAAAGTCGCTGACCTCCGGCTCCGGCCGATGGACCTGATCCCCGTTTCCCCACCTGGGTCACGTCACCTCCGCGGCCTGTCTTTCACCCAATCAGCCCTCACTGAACTCGGGCAAACTGGCTCGGCGACGTGGCTCTTCCGGCCCGCTGACGAGCCCTCACCTGCTGCCCGCGACTACATCGCGCAGGGCGAGGCCATCGGCGTCGACCGCGCGTACAAATGCCGAGTCCGGAGCCCGTGGTGGCGAACGCCCTTCGTTCCCCCGGCTGACCTGCTGCTCACCTACATGAACGCGGATACGCCTCGTCTATGCGCCAACTCAGCTAAAGCCCACCACCTCAACTCCGTCCACGGCGTTTACCTCAATCCCGCGCTCCGCCACCGCGGCCGCGGCCTTCTGCCGCTAGCAGCCCTTAACACGGTGACCTTGCTCGGAGCCGAGACTGTGGGCCGGTCCTACGGAGGCGGCATGCTCAAACTCGAGCCGAAAGAGGCTGATCGCCTCCCTGTCCCCTCACCCGCGCTCATTGAGGCAACGTGCACGGCACTGACCGCCCTGCGACCTCAGCTGGCGACGCACCTACGCAACGCGCGCCTCATGGAGGCTGTCCGACTGGTGGACAACGTAATCCTCATCGGGGAACTCGGCCTAAGCCGCGCCGCCGTCCGGGACCTCCGCGAAGCCCATGCCGAACTGACCGCGCGTCGCACTGCGCGGGGAAGCAGCCCCCGTGACACAAATCGATGACCTACTGACCCAGGCCATCAAAGCTGCTGGCCCCAAGCCTCCAGACGATGCCCCCCAGGGCCAGAAAAACCCTTGGGTTGGGAAGCTGTCCAACAATCTCGCGCTCGCTTTCGCCGATGAATTGCGACGCCGTGGGATGACCGAAGCTCGCCCTGCCGGCCCTGGGGACATAGGCCTTTCCGGCGCAGAACGCCGCCTCGCGGGCGGAATCGGGGCGAAACGCGTTGACGTCACCTGGGCAACCGAGGAATCCGGCCTAATGCTCGCTTGCTCCGTCAAGACCATTATGTTCAGGGATTCCAAGTCTGGAAATTTCCAGAAGAATCTGACTAACCGGCGCGGTGACCTCACGGTCGAAGCCGTCACTCTCCACCGCCGTTTCCCTTACGCTGTTCTGTCAGGCTGGCTCTTCCTCGACGCCCAAGCCGCCGATGACTACACCGACAAGCGCCGCAGCACCTTCGAGAACGCATTCCCCCGCCTTCGCTTGTTCACCGGACGCCAGGATCCAGCGGGACGCGAGGAACAATTCGAAAGGCTCTACCTGCTGCTCGTGGACCCCAATCCATTCAACCCGAAAATCGACTGCTACCACGTCGCAGACCAGACACAAACCGTAGATATCGACCAAGCACTGACCGAGCTAGTCGAACTCGTCGGACAACGCAACTTCGATCTTTATGAAACTGCCGTCGGCAACATCCGCAAAATCTGAACCAACCAACCATGCCGGATCTGGGCGGGCTGCGATGCTACCACCACTCTGGTCCGCTAGCGCATCGCCCGTCATCGCTGGCTGACCGCCATTCCCCCAGGAGCGCACTTTCTATCCCGCGGCCTCAAGTTCCCCGTCGCGTGCAGCCTATTCAGGAACGCCAACCCGCGGAATCGCGGCCTCGGCGGCCAGCGGGTGCCCGATCGCCGCACCGCTTGAGGGGTCGAAGTAGTGCAGTCGCTGGGTGTCCACCGCGAGCTCGAGCGGCTGCCCCGGACGCACAGAAGACCGCGCGGACACCCGCGCCGTCCACAGCGACTTGCCCCCGGCGAGCGCCGCGACCGTCTCGTCCTCGTCCTCCTGGCCGGCCGCCGCGCTGGTGATCGACGCGTGCTCGATGGGCGGCGCGTCGATGGCGAAGATCACGTGGATCTCGCTGCCGAGCTCCTCGGTGACCCCGACCGTGACCGGCATGCGGGCCCACGAGGCATCACCCAGGGACCCGTCCTCGAAGTCGGACGGCCGGATGCCGAGGATGACCTTGCGGCCGAGGTAGTCGGCCAGGCCCGGCCTGGCGTCGAGCACGGACGCGGGCACCGGCAGCCGGTAGCCGGCGAAGGTCACCGCAGGGCCGTCGTCGCGGACGAGGTCGGCAAGCGCGAAGTTCATCGCAGGCGATCCGATGAAGCCGGCCACGAACAGGTTCACCGGCGAGTCGAACAGCGTCTGCGGGGTGTCGGCCTGCTGCAGCTTGCCGTCCCGCAGCACGCACACCCGGTTGCCGAGGGTCATCGCCTCGACCTGGTCGTGCGTCACGTACACGGTCGTGGTCCCGAGCCGCTCGTGGAGCTGGTTCAGCGCCGCCCGCATCGAGACGCGCAGCTTGGCGTCGAGGTTCGACAGCGGCTCGTCCATCAGGAACGCCTGCGGCTCGCGGACGATCGCGCGGCCCATCGCGACCCGCTGCCGCTGGCCGCCGGACAGCGCGGCCGGCTTGCGGGACAGGTATGGCTCGAGACCGAGCATCTTGGCCGCGTCGCCGACCCGCCGCTTGATCTCCGCCCGTGGCGTCTTGCGCAGCTTCAGGCCGAACGCCAGGTTCTCCT
>JASHPP010000713.1 GCA_030038035.1 Trebonia sp. | reverse complement strand
TCCTCCTCGCGGCCGTCGCCGCCGGTCCGCAGGCTGGCCCCGACCCGCTGGACTACGTCGCCCGGATGCTCTGGGAGGCCGGCTGGCAAGCCAGCGACGGCACCCGCCTGACCGGCTGGCAGGCCCGCGACGCCGCGTGGGACACCCACCTGGCGCTCATCCGCCTCGGCGCCCTCGTCCAGGACTGGCACAAGCTGTCGGACCCCGAGCAGCCAACCCGCGACGGCACCACATTCGCCCGCGCCGCCCTCCTCACCTGGCCCGCATAAGCCGCTGCGGCACAAGCTTTCAATTCAAATTATCCCGAACGAACCGTGCCGCCTCTCCAGCCCCGCCATCCCGCCCGGTGACATGGTCGGCCTTTCCCTGATCTCTCCGAATCGGCGTGTCGATCCTCTAATTCGAACCCATATCCGATAGAATGATCGTATCCCCAAACCAAGCGGGCCGCCCAGGTGCTAGCACACCCAAGCGGCCCTCGATCACCCATCTACTCAGGAGACGAAGTGACCGTAGACGACATCATCCCTCAGCGCGCCCAAGACGCGCTCGCCCAGGCCCACGCACGCCTAAGCCGTCTGGCCGCCCTCGACCCGGCCCGCATGTCCGAGGCGCTGACCTGGCTAGCTGGCTACAGCCCGTCCACTTTCGACGCCACGCTGGACGCCACCGAACCCTGCACCGACGACGACATCCCGACCCTGCGGACGACCCGGAGCCGTTCTGCGCAGTCTGTGGCGCAGACGTCGGAATCTTCCTGCGATTCGGCCTGGACTGGCGCCACTTCCGCGGCGACGGCACCACCGCCGGCCCGATCGAACTCTTCGACCCCGGCCACACTCCAGTCATCGCCTGGCGCCCCACACCCGCCCCCGCCGATCCGACAGCCCGATAGTCGCGGAGATTGCCATACGAACAGGGCGTGCGGGGCCCAGAGGGCCCCGCACGCCCTGTCGCTCCTCTGCCGCGACTACCGTCTAAGCAGTCGCCCATGGGCGCGGTTGAGCACGGCGACTGCCAACGTCTGCCGAGATTAGCCCAGATAATCCGATGGCAATCCGACCCCGGACGGCGTGTGGCGCAGCGTAGGAGGATCGGAAGCGCGCGGCAGCAAGTTGGACTCGCACAATCAGCTTTCAACCGTCCGGACGGGATCCCCGTGGCTCGGGTAGCCTTAAGAGATCGGTTCTAGCGCTGAGATCCTGCGCCTAGCGGGGGCAACCGAGTGGTTACTGAGAGTAATCGCCATGTTTAGCCAATGACAAACACGGTGACATGTGTCACCGTGAGAAGAGTAGCAAGGGGACATGCGTGGCACGTAGTGTCGGGCGTCCGTGGGGGCAGAAGAGGCCGGCGGTCCCGCCAACCGCAGCAAGGGAGGCAGCCACTGACCTTCCGGGGGATATGCAACTAACACAGCTCGGTAGCAAGCGGGCCGACGGCAAACCCCCGTTTCTCAACAAACCGCGCGTAGATGTTGATTACGATGGACTATCGCTCACTACAGGCAAAGAGACGATAGAGGAGGCTTTCCCAAGGGTGTTCCGGCGATCAGCCAGGGTAGGCGACGGCGTACGGTACACGAGCGTTGATGCGCTCATCGATAAAGGGTTCAGTGTCAAGCGGAGCCCTGGCAGGAATCCAAATCACGTATCTGTATCGAAGAAGAAGTGGTCGGACAAGGATGCTCGGGCATTTGATTCATGTTTCGACGATCCCACATGGAAGGAGGAGGATCCAAAATAATGAGTGACCAAATTGCTCTACGCATGGGCGCGGTTCCTTGGCGTCCGGCGAGCACTGCAGAGTCAGTTATCGTACTCGACCGTTACGATATTCCCCTCCTAGGCGTCGTACACCAGCATGGATCCAATTTCCTGTTCAACTTCCTTGACGGTCAGCCGCAAGAAGTGAACATGTGGGGCTATGCAAACATAGCCGATCAAGAGCTTGAGACTCTCCGGGGAGCAGCGCCCGAAGAGATTGATGATCTGGTCGATCAGATATTCGGAACTCGCGATACAACAGTAGCGATCGCGACAGAAGAAACGGGCTTGCTCTTGAGCGCTGTAATCAGGCCCCACAAAACACGCAGAGATCTTATCACTGCAGCAATAACCGAACTCGCGCGTATGGCACGAGCTGAAGTAAATGCAGTAGAAAGCATCCGCGAGCATCGCGATTCTGCTCCTGGCATACAGCCGTGTCCCGCATGACCCAGGGGTCATCGCTGTCGTACATGGATTTTCCTCTTTTCCCTGCGTCGAACGCGGTCGCGTCGCCATCTGGTAGCTAGGTTCCGCCTGCATGTACTGCGGTCGTGCAAGCATTCAGTGCTGAACCGTGAGCGCGCGCCGCAGCGGGGTGAGCGCGACCCAGCCGATAAGCGCGCCCGCTTCCCCGGCGACAACCACGTGCCACATAAGGGCGCTGGGGAAACGGCGCCAGTCGTCGACGGGAATCTGCTCGCCGAGACCATCATGGGCTGATCGACGACCAGACCGCCGCGGGTATGGTCCGCCCCTGCTCGTGGTTCCCGGACCGCGTCGGCGCCGAAGGCATCAAGCTCACCGTCCACGGCTACCTCCCACCGACCATGAGGCACAATGAGGTCGGATTCGGCCGAAGCACGACGTTATAGGCGGGAGGCGGGAGGCGGGGTTGTGAGCGTGGACCGGTTCTCAACGTTGCTCTACGGCATCGGGGAAGCCGCGGGATACCTGTCCGTCCCACCCCCAACCTTGACCGCGTGGGCCTACGGATATGAGCGTCATCGGCGTGGGACGTGCGTCTTCCGGGCTAGGCCGATCATCACGGCGGTGCGCCCGCAGCGCCCCGGCGACCCAGCCGTGCCTTTCATCGGGCTCGCCGAAGCATATGCGCTGGCCGCGTTCCGCAGCGCCGGGGTTCCCATGCAGCGCATCCGGCCAGCCATCGACGCCCTCGGCCGTGAGCTGGGACTTGCGCACGCGCTAGCCAGCAAGAGGCTGTACACCGACGGGGCAGAAGTGCTTTACGACTACGCCGAGCGCCGGGGACACGCCCGAGGGCGAGTCCGCGCGCGAGCTGGTCGTCGTGCGCAACAACCAGCGCGTCTTCAGCGAGGTCGTCGAGCTGTACCTGCGGCGCATCGACTTCGCGCCGGACGGCTACGCCCAGCTCATCTACCTTCCCCAGTACAGGGTTGCGGAAGTGACCGTCGATCCCGACCACGCGTTCGGGCGGCCCAGGTTTACGCGCGGCGGGGCTAGCGTCGATGACGTGCTCGACTTGTTCCAGTCGGGAGAGCCAGTCGACCTGGTGGCCGGCGAATTCGGGTTGTCCCGTGATGAGGTTGAGGACGCCATCCGTGTCGTCACCCGAGCAGCCACCCAGATTCCCCATTATTCGCAGTCAGCCATGGGCTGAAGGTGGCGTCCAGATCCGGGTGTAAATGAGTGAACGGGCGTAGGTTCCCTTCAAGACGGCCAAGTCATCGAAGGGAAGGACCTACACCCGTGTCTGTACGAGTATTGCCTACTGACCGTATCCGCGCCAGGATCGACGAGCTGTTCAGCCAGGACCGGGAGCTGCCGGAGATCCTGGAAGACGTCGCCCGGCTCGGCGCGCAGCTGCTGATGCAGGCTGCTCTCGAAGCCGAAGTCACCGAGTTCCCCGGCCGTGACCGGTACCAGCGGTCCGCTGCCTGCGAGGATGCCCGCCCCGGGTCCCGCAACGGGTACCGCGAGGTCACCGTCAAGACGACCGCCGGGCCGGTGCAGCTGTCCCGGCCGAAGCTGCGCGGCACCGCCGGGGCGTTCGCATCGCGGCTGTTCGGCGCGCACGTGACGAAGACGAACGCGCTGGAGACGCTGGTGATCGCCTCGTTCGTGCGCGGCCTGTCGGTCCGCGACGTCGAGGCCGCGCTCGCTGAGGCCCTCGGCGACCAGGCCGCGATCTCCAAGTCCACCGTGTCATCGGTGTGCCAGGCCATCAAGGAGGAGTACCAGGCCTGGGCGCGGCGCCGCCTGGATGAGGTGATGCTGGACTACCTGTACCTGGACGCCTCGTTCTTCCGGATGCATCCCGGCTCCCCGGCCGAGCCGGTGCTCGCCGCCTGGGGCATCACCACCGACGGCAAGCCCGCCTTCACCGGCCTGGCCCCCGGCTCCGGCGAGTCCGCCGACGCCTGGCACGACTTCCTCACCGACCTGAAGGACCGGGGCCTGCCGTCCCCGCTGCTGGTCATCTCCGACGGGGCGGCGGGCCTGATCGCCGCGACCGGGCAGGCCTTCCCCAAGGCGCTGCGCCAGCGCTGCCTGATCCATTACGCCGACCTCGGGATTATGCCGACCAGGCCGGCGGAGCCGCTGGCGGCGGCCTTATGGGTGGCGGAAAGGCCGGCATAATCAGAGCGCTTCGAGGAAGGCGAGGAGCTTGTCCGGTGGCCGGTAGCGGCCAGGCCTGGCATCTGGTGGGTTGACCCGGGCCAGGGCGCGTTCTTTGAGGGTGAGGTCGGTACTGGCGGAGTCAGGTATTGGAACCCGCCGGATACCGCGCCTGGGACGCGGACCTCAGCCACGAACTCCCTGGTTCCCTCGTCGCTGCGCTTTTGACCTTCCCGTCTGATGCATTGCCCCTGATGGATGTTATGCCGACGTCGGCATAACATCCACCGGGCGCGCAACGTCCTGGCCAAGGTCCCTGCGGGGATGCAGGCCGAGATCAAGGACGCCTTCTGGGCGCTGTTCGATACCAGCGACCTGACGACCAAGCCCGGCCCCCGGCTCGTCGAGCTCATCGAACACCGCATCACCGAGATGGCCGCGAAATACTCCGCGACCTACCCGGCCGCGATGAAATGCCTGCTCGCCGACCATGAAGGGCTGACCGCCTACCTGCGGTTCCCCGCCGGGCACCACCAGCGCATCCGGCACTCCAACTTCATCGAGCGGACCTTCGGCGAGACCCGCCGCCGCACCAAGGTGATCGGCCGCCTGCCCGGCGAGACCTCCTGCCTGACCCTGGTCTGGGCCGTCCTGGACCGCGCCTCCCGCGGCTGGCGCGGCCTGACCATGACCGCTGACGGGCTGCGGCTGCTGCAGGACCTGCGCCGCTCGCTGCCCGGCCCGCCCCGCCCGCTCCGGCCACGCACCGTCACCACCACACAAGCCGACAATCGTCACGAGAATGTCGGAGCCATCGCCTAACATCACCATCAACCGGAACCGCGCCCGTCCCTTTACACCGGATTCCGGACGCCACCTGGCGGGTGGGCGACCGCCTCAGCGAGACTGACGCTGAGCGGCTTGTCGCCGCCTTCACAGCGGGCACGTCGAAGCGCAAGCTGGCCGAGGAGTACGGCATCAGCGAGAGCAGCGTCAAGCGGCTCGTTCGGCGGCATGCGGCGTCGAAGGCGTCCTGCCGATTAGCTGGTGTTGATACGCCGACCTCAGCGAGTATCAAACAGCGTGGACTGCTATTGATCACCAGCTGGCTGAAGCGCGATAGCACTCATGTGGCAAAGACAAGGCCGTAGCCGTAGGGTCTGCGAGTACGATCGAAGCCGATCCTTCCCGAGCCAAGCGAAACGCCGCGCGATACTAGGCATGAAACGACGTCAGATAGGTCCATTCCCGCACCCTCTCGAAGCGGCACGAACCCGATCCCGGCAACGGACAAACACCGAAAAGTGCAAGGAGCTCACGAAGATACGACTGATATTATTGAATTGGTAGTACGGCCAAGCGGCATACCTGGAACGCTCAGCGCTGACGTCGTCTTCCCTGCCGCTGGTGAAGCTTCAGCTATGGTCGCTCTTGATGTGGACAACCTGCTGGCGCGACGCGAGCCGGTGCAGTGGGCTGTGCTTGCTTCGGCCGTGCAGAGCCGCCGAGTGCTCCCGGAAACCGAGCGGCCTGTGCGTGAGATCGGAAAGATGCCTTCTACGCTCAGATCAGACTGGAAGGACGAACGTGAAGAAGATTCTCCTAGCCATGGTGAGCGCACTCGTGCTCATAACGGCCATGGCATTGCCGGCGAGTGCCGAAACAGTTATTTCCGGATCAGCAGCCAGTGCCACTACCGCCACCACTACCACAGTTGCCTTCGTTCAAGCTGACGACACAGGCACCATTAACGGGAACACCACCAGCATCGCTAGCGGACACTATAACAAAGTGTTCGCTCACGACACAAAGAAAGGCCACACCGTTATTCTCGTAATCCAAACCTTGACTAACCCAGGCACTCAGACGCACACCGTCAAAAGCATCTCTTCAAGGATGGGTACCTTCAAGTTCGTCAACTCGTACAACGATGGTGCTGATAACGAGATATGGATTTGCACGGACACAACTGGTGCGGCCGATACGCTGACGGTGAACACGCCTACCAACGCATGGAATGCCTTTGCCATAGAGTTCAACCGACCCGCTACCGGCTTCGTCAACGGCGGTGGCAAGGTTGCTGATCTGAACTACCTGGCTAACCAGAGTTGGACTCTCTCGCGTGTAGCAGCTGGCAATATCGCTTTTGTTGCGGTTGATACACTTGAGGCCTACAACACTGGTCCTGCGGCACCCTGGAAGTACTACAACTCGGGGTATTGGTCGTTCGTCAACGGGACCTCGGCGGCTTGGCGGGTGGCCAAATCGTCAGCTCCTCTCACCGCCACCTGGCAGACAGACGGGGGAGAGAGCAGCTCTCAGGGTGTGGTGGTGAGGTTTAAGAGGTAGCCACGTAAGAATCTGATATCGCCCGACTTAGACGCCCGAAGCCCCGCGGCAGCCGCATTTCGCTAAGTTAGCTGACAGGGAGGGTTCGGCGTCGCGCCACTGTTCGGGGCCATGTAGAAAGGCGTACCAAGAGCCTGGCCGGTTCCGGTGGGTCCGGATGTGGCGTTCAGGTCGCGGGAGATGCCGAAGTACAGCACCTTCAGTGGCCCGTCGTCTTGGGCGAACAGGTTGGACGGCTTCAGGTCGCGATGACGATCCCCAGCCCGTATGCATGAGCCAGCGCGCTGGCGACTTCGACGCTGAAGCCTGCCGCCTCACCAACCGGCAGACCTTCTGGATGTCCCTTCAGGAGCCTCCCGAGGTCGTGGCCGTGGAGCAGTTCCGTGGAGATGAACATCCGGCCGTCGGCCTCATCGACGTCGTAGACGATGAGGATACCTGGATGACGCAGCCCAGCGGCCGCCTCGGCTTCCCGACGAAACCGTCGTGTGTCATCTGGATCTGGATCTATATCACGCAGAACCTTGACCGCGACGTCCCGGGCGAGGCGAAGGTCACGACAGCGCCAGATCTCGCCCATGGCTCCGCGTCCCGGTAGCTGGTCCAAGTGGTACCTTCCGGCCAGCACGCCTCCTGACTCCGGCCGTCCCACCCCCGCCCCGCTCGCAGAGCGGTGATGACCGGCACACGCCGGAGACTCAAAGCTCAATCGTTGCCCACTCCGAGAGGCCATGAACGCATGTCCGCCAACACGCGCGACGCCCGGCGGATGGGGTTTGAATAAGGCGCTTAATGTGTCTGCGGGTGGGCCCTCCGGGGATCAAACCGCAAGATCCCCGGAGCACGTGCGCCGTCAAGGCGCAGCCGGGGGGTCCGGGGGGTCGCCCCCCGGATTATTCCGTGCGGGCCGTGGCGCCTGCCTGGGTGGCGTCGGCTGCGGCGGATGCCGGGCCGGCGTCGGGCTGGGGCAGGCGCAGCGGGCCGCGGCGCATCAGCGAACCGCAGACCACCGCTCCGGCCAGGAAGATCCCGGCAACCCACCAGAACGCGGTCGTGTACCCGTGGATCAGCGACAGCTGCACCACCCCTGGCGCCGGCCGGCCGCTCAGGTGGCTGGCCAGGTAGGCGGTTGCCGCGCTGGTCGCGATCGTGTTCAGCAGCGCGGTGCCGATCGAGCCGCCCAGCTGCTGGCCGGTGTTGACGGTCGCCGAGGCCACGCCGGCGTCACGGGGCGCCACGCCGAACGTGCCGGTGTTGAACGCCGTGGAGAACATCAGGCCAAGGCCGAAGCCGGCGACCATGATCGGCCCGAGGATCGTCTCCGCATATCCGGAGTGCGGGCCGATCCCGGTCAGCCAGGCCGTACCCGCCGCGGCGAGCACCAGGCCGACCGAGACGATCGGCTTGGGGCCGATGCGAGGCATCAGGACGATGTTGGAAAGGTTGGACGCGATCGCGATGCACACGACCATGGGCAGGAAGGCCACGCCCGTGATGACCGGTGAGTACCTCAGCGTGTCCTGCAGGTAGTACGTGAGGAACAGGAAGATGCCGAACATGCCGGCGGCGGTGACCAGGATACCGAGGTAGGCGGCACCGCGGTTGCGGTTGACGACAACCCGGGGTGGCAGCAGCGGCGACGTCGCGCGCGTGAGCCAGGCCCCGAACGCGATGAGCAGGATGACGCCTGCCGCGAGGAAGCCCCAGGTCGATGGGGTGGACCAGTCGTGCGTCGCGGCGTTGGAGAACCCGTAGACGAGGCAGAACACCCCGCTGGAAACCAGGAGCACACCGGGGATGTCGAGCTGCGCTCCGGGCGGGCCGGACTGCCGGCGCAGCAGGCTCAGCGCGCCGGAGATCGCGATGCCGGCGAAGAACAGGTTGATGTACAGGCACCAGCGCCAGGACAGGTAGGACGTCAGCACGCCGCCAAGCAGCAGTCCGACCGCGCCGCCGCCGGCTGCGACCGAGCCGTAGATGCCGAACGCCTTGCCCCGCTCACTCGGATCGGCGAACGTCGTGGCGAGCAGCGACAGCGCGGCCGGCGCCAGCATCGCGCCGAACGCGCCCTGGCAGGCGCGCGCCGCCACCAGCATCGTGAAGTTGACGGAAGCGCCGCCGACAGCGGACGCGGCGGCGAAGCCCGCCAGCCCGGTGATGAAGATGACCTTGCGGCCGATCAGGTCGGAAAGCCGGCCGCAGAACAGTAGCAGGCTGCCGAACGACAGCGAGTACGCCGTCACGACCCATTGCCTGTCGACGTTGGTGAAGTCCAGTGCCCGCTGCGCCGACGGCAGCGCGATGTTCATGACGGTGGCGTCGAGCACGACCATGAGCTGCGCGATCGCAATGACCACGAGGATCAGCCAGCGCCTCGGGTCGGGCTCAGCGTTGCTGCCCGGCCAGGCCTGCTGCGCGCCCGCGCCCGTCCGCCCCGCACCCGGCGCGGGCACGCTCCCCTCGGACATTCCGAACCCGCCTATCTGGAGATAGCTGCTCCGTTTATTGCGCCAGCATAACACGAAGCGGAGACACCGCCTCCGCTGCGGGTAGGCTACGGCCATGACATCTCGTGCCGAGGGTGACGCGGTCGGGGACTGCCGTGGCGAACGCCCGCTGCGCCGCGACGCCGAGCGGAACCGGCAGCGCATTCTGCGCGCGGCCACCGAGGTGTTCACCCAGCGCGGGCTTGACGCCACCCTGGACGACGTGGCCCGCCAGGCGGGAGTCGGGGTCGGCACGGTCTACCGGCGGTTCCCCGACAAGGAGACGCTGGTCGCGGAGCTTTTCCAGGACCGCATCGACGCCATGGTCGCGGTTGCCGAACAGGCGTGCGCGGCGCCCGACCCCTGGCAGGCGCTGATCTCGTACCTTGAACACGCCGCCGCCAGCATGGCGGGCGACCTGGGCCTGCGGCAGCTGATGATGTTCGCCACCTACGGCAAGGACCGGGTCGCCTATGCCCGCGAGCAGATGCGTCCGGTGGTGAGCAAGCTCGTTGAGCGCGCGCTGGCTGAGGGCACACTGCGCCACGACTTCAGCCCGACCGACATTCCGCTCATCGTGTTCATGCTCGCCTCGGCGGGCGAGTACGCCGGCTCTGTCCAGCCGGACATCTGGCGCAGGTACCTCGCGCTGATCATCGACGGCATGCGCGCCGCCCGGGGCGGCTCGCCGGAACTGCCGGTCCCCGCGCTCAGCCCGGGCGAAATCGAACAGTCCATGCGCGCCCACGGCCAGCGCTCGTCAACCCGCCGCTTAAATGCACGTGCATTCGCGTTTTCCTCGTGATCGTGCATCGTGGCGTGCATGTGCATCTGAGAAGCGAAATATCGGTGCAATCGATCGCGATTAGCTCGACACGGCTGACCTGCGCGTTCGTGCTTCAATCTTGGGTTATCATCGATCCATCGAGGCGCCTGAGGCAGACGGGCGCGACGGAATCGGCGATATTGTGAATATCCTCCGGGTTCCGCGTGACAAGTCTGTTAAATCGCAGTAAGATTCTTCCTGATAGGCGCCGTTGGTGTTCGCCTGCTCCTCCTCACCGACTATGGAGTTCTTATCCATGATTTCCGGCAACGGCGTGCCGACCGCAAGCGATCGCGACGAAAGTGTCCCCGGAGGGCTTCGCGGAGACGCCCCCGGAAGCAAGCAGAGCCGTGACGACGGTCAACAGCTCCGCGACATCCAGGACCTCATCGCCAAGCTCGAGGTTGTCAACAGACAGCTCTCGCACCCGCTCCGCGAGATGTCGACGCCGTTGCCCGCAGACGCGGGCAGTGCCGAGAACCCGCAGCCATAAGCGTCCGGGCACGTCCGCTCAGTCTCGCGCCATGGCGCGCAGCAGTCGCGCCGATGCCGCCGGGGTGAGGGCCGCCGTCCGCAGCTGCGCGAAGGCCCGTATGTAGCGAGCCACGTCCTCGCCGCGTTCCAGGCTGACCCCGCCGCTCAGCGCGGCCAGGTGGACGACGCCCAGGCCGGGCGTGTCCGCGAATCGCAGGACCGCCATCGGCCCGCATCCGGCCACCGCGTATGCGCCTGCGGCGAACGGCAGGATTTGCAGCGACACGGCGGGACCAGGTGCCCTGGCGCCCTCGTCGGCGAGCACAGCCAGCCTGGCAAGCTGCGGGCGCATCACCCCCGCCCCGCCGACCACCTGGTGCAGTGCCGCCTCACCGACAACAAACTCCAGCCGCGGGCGGCGCTCACTGAGCACCGCCCGCTGCCTGGCCAGCTTCACCTCGACCGCGTGCGCCCGCTGCTCGTCCCCGTCGCAGCCGGGGTCGGCCGCGGCCACAGTGCGCGCGTACTCCCGCGTCTGCAGCAGGTCGGGCACCTGGTGCGGCGCGTAGGCCAGGATTTCCGACGCCGAGGTTTCCATGATCACGTAATCCTGGCCCGCGTCCGAGAGGACGTCCTGGTAGTCCTGCCACCAGCCATGCTGCCGGCCCCGGTGCGCCACGGCGAGCAGCGCGGCCTGCTCGCCGGCCGGCACGCCGTACTCGGTGAGCAGCTCGCGCAGCTCCTTGGCGCTGATGCCGCGCTGCCCGGTCTCGACCCGGCTGATCTTGGAACGGTCGCACTCCAGGATCCGAGCGGCCTCGTCCAGGCCGTAGCCGAGGTTCTCCCGGTACCTGCGCAGTGCCGCGCCGAGCAGCCGACGCCTGACGGGGGGTGTTCCGGTCACGGTGCCTTCCTCCTTGCTTACCGGCCCTCGGCCCGCGGGCGGAAGGCGGTGCTACTTGGGAAGGAACCTAGCACTGAAAGTAGTCCGCGGGTTCGAACGACACGCCGATGGCGTTCGAATGGCAAACCGTTGTCAATTGAGGTGTTCGATTGCCGTCATTATCCTGCGCTCGGAAACCGGCACAGGAGTGCCGACGGTCTGGGCGAACAGGCTGACCCGCAACTCCTCGATCAGCCACCCGATCTCCCGCGCCGCATCGCTGGACCTGACGGCGGCGGGCAGCGCGGCGAGCGCAGCCTGGCAGGCGTCCTGGACCCGGTGGACGACCGCCATCTGCTGCGCGTCCCGGCCCGGATTGTCGGCCAGCTTGTCGAGGCGCCGCCCGATCGCGCGCAGGTACCGCGCCAGCGCGGGCAGCCGCGCCATCCCCGTGGCGGTCAGGAACCCCGGGTATACCAGCCCCCGAAGCTGGTCCCGGATGTCGGCGACGGCCGGCTCGAGCACCGGGCTGCGCAGCTCGCCGAGCCGCGCCTGCGCCGCGTGCGCGGCGCGCAGCAGCTCCTCCGCCCAGGTCACCACCTCGGCCGTCGCCGCGTGCAGCCGCGGGCGGACCTGCTCGGCCAGCCGCGCGAAGCCCTCGGCATCCCACGCCGGGCCGCCCGCGCCCGCGATCAGGCCGTCGGCGGCGCAGCTCACGCAGTCGGCGAACAGCGCGGCCACGCTGCCGTGGGGGTTGTGGCTCAGCGCGAGCTTCTGCGCCGTCGTCAGCCGCGCCGCGATGTCCTTCACCGGCGACCGGGCGCCGAGCAGGACCAGCCGCCTCGTGCCGGCCCGCATGGCCGCGCGCGCGGCGCCGGGTGTCTCGAACAGCCGCACGTCGACCGTATCGCCCGCGTCCGCGAGCGCCGGGTAGGCCTTGACCTCGCCGTCGGTGAACACCTTCGGCAGCGCGCCGAAATCCCAGCTGGTCAGCCCCGTGCGGGTCAGCGCGACCGCCCTGGCGGACAGCGTGGCGCGCAGCTGCGGCCGCAGCTGCCGCTGCAGCGCGGCGAGGTCCTTGCCGGTGCCGAGCACCCGGTCCCCGTCGGTGACACGGAACGTGATCCGCAGGTGCGGCGGCAGCTTGTCCAGGTCGAACGCGTCTACCGGGACGCGCACGCCCCGCAGCAGGAACAGTTCGCGCGACAGGACCTCCCGTACGTCCGCGACAGGGCCCGACGGGGCGGGCGGGGCAGGAGTGGCCGGAGCGGAACCGTCTGGAGGGGCGTCGCTGATGCGGGCCAGGACCTCGCGGGCTACATCGGGAGCGGGGACCAGTTCACGGCGCAGGGCCTTGGGCAGCGAGCGGATGAGCTCGGTGACCAGTTCCTGGCGCAGGCCAGGCACCTGCCAGGAGAATTCTTCCGGACGGGCCTGGTTCAGCGTGTTCAGCGGGATGTCGATCGTGACGCCGTCCGCGGCGCCGCCCGGGTCGAACGCGTACGACAGCGGCAGCCCCAGGCGCTGGCCG
>JASHPP010000712.1 GCA_030038035.1 Trebonia sp. | reverse complement strand
CCTTGCGGGGTGCCGGTCAGGGAGTCCTCCCGGTCGCCGGTCTGGGTCATGATTCCGGCCTTGATGAACGACTTGACCAGAGCGCATACCTGCTTGTCCTTGACCCGACCGCGAAAGCGGTCCATCAGGGCCGTGTGGTCGATCTCGTCGAAGCACGCCCTGATGTCAGCCTCCAGGATCCAGTGGAACTTCCTGGTCCCTGTTGACAGATGGTGGATCTCGGCTATCGCGTCCTGCGCTCTCCGGCCTGGCCGGAACCCGTACGAGCACGGCTGGAAGTCCGCCTCGAAGATGGGTTCCAGGACCAGCTTGAGCGATGCCTGGACTACCCGGTCGGCCAGGGTGGGGATCCCGAGCTTGCGGAGTTTCCCGTTCCGCTTCGGGATCATCACCTGCCGGACCTCCGACGCCCGGTACTCACCGGACCTCAGCAGGCCCCGGATCTCGGCCAGGAAGCCGCTCACGCCCCCGTCCCGGCGCTCGACCTGGGCGACGCTCACCCCGTCGATGCCGGGCGTCCGCGCTCCCCGGTTCCCGCTGACGCGCATCCACGCCTCAGCCAGGAAGTACGGGTCGCAGACGAGGTTGAACAGGTCACCGAACCGGCGGGAGGGGTCTTCTCCCGCCCAGCGGTGCAGTTTGGCCTGCATCCCCCGTACTCCCCCCGCAGGGAGAGCGCCGGGATTCCCCGGCGCGCCTTCGGGCATTGCAGCTCCTCTCTTATCTGACACGCTGCCGCCCTTCCCCATGCGGCCGGCTCTCCCGGCCCCGGAGTACTACGGCGGCTCCGCCCCGCCCGCGCCCTTCGGCCGGCGTCGCGCCTATCCGCCCCCGCCTCCCTGGCCGGGAGGCGAAGACGGAACGGACGCGGGCGGTTCCCACGTTCACTGCTGTCCGGTCGGCGGGCTAGGCACCCGGCTCTGCCCCTGCGGCCTCGCCACGGCTGCCCCGCAGCACTTCACCGTGGCCTCCCATCCCAGGCCACCAAAACCCGGACCGGAGTTCCCCGTCTCGTGCTGAGGAGGCGGGTGCGCACCGCGAACCAGCCCCTATCCGCCGGATTTGAGCTGGCGCCAATTCAAGAGGCGTAACAACACCGGTTCCTCGCGTGTACCTTCCCGCCTCGCTCACCGCGCCCGGCCCATCCGGCAGTGCCAGGCCGACGCGACTTCGTCAGGGCTGCTCCCGCCCTCCCCGGCGACCCCCGGCTCAGGCTGCCCTCAGCTTCACCCCGCTGCTGCGACAGCAAGGCGACGGGGGTCTCTCACCCCCATCCGGAAATCGAACCTTGAACAGCAGCGCCTCGTGGCGCACTGGTGGAACTGGCATAGCAGGACACAATTGTGGACGCTGGTGGTGCCGCCGTCTTTCTTGTGCCGCAGGTGGTGCACGTCGCACCAGGCGGCGGGGCGGCCGCACCGCGGCCAGGCGCAGGCCTTGTCGCGCAGCAGCACGGCCCGGCGGACGGCCGCCGGGATGGTCTCGGAGTACCCCACGTCCAGCGGCAGGCTCGGCGTGGCGTACGGCGGGGACAGCAGCCGGGTGCGCAGCACGGCGGCCAGGCCGTGCGGGCCGGAGACGAAGTCGATGGCCAGCCGGGCGATCGCGTAGCGGAGCGCGGCCCGCGCCTGCGGGGACAGCGGCCGGGCGGGCTGTTCGCCGGCGGCCAGGGCCAGCTCGATGATCTGGTCGATCACGGTCATGTCGGCGTGGCCGGTGACGACCGGGACGATCATCGCGTCGCAGGCGGCGGTCTCGGCGCCGGCGCCGGTCAGGTAGCCGGCCTGCCCGGCGCGGGCGCCGAGCCAGGCCTCCTCGATCGCCGAGGCGCCGGGCTGGGAGCGCAGCCAGGGAAACGGGATGTGCGCGATCACCTGGGTGCCGGCGCCGGCCCGGTCCGGCACCATCCTGGCGCGGATCAGCAGCTCGCAGGGGTGGTTCCAGTTTTGCGTCATAGACCTTTGCCGAAGCCAGGGCGTGACCGGCGCCTGGGTTCCGGTGATGCGGCCGCAGGCCACGCACCAGCCTCACCCCGTCTCATCCGTCACCGCAGGAAATCACCGGGTGCAGAACCGACTAAATAGGGTCGTGTGTCAGGTTCCATACGCGGTGTCGTTGTCGGTGCGGGGTCCGGTGGCGAGGGCGGCGATGATGCCGGGTGTGGCGGTGTGTCCGACATGTTCCGTGAGACGAGACGGTGCGCCGTGGGAGAATCGGGCTGATGGAGCGGGACCGGCGTCCGGGACGGGGGCAGCGGTGAGGATCGAGGCGGCGGACAAGGCCATGTTCCGCGAACGCGACGCTTGGCGCTACGACCCGCCCTACGACTTCTACGACGGCGACGGCCGGCCCGTGAAGAACCCCGAACTCTTCTTCGCCGGGCGTGACGACGAGGGTGCCCTCATCGGCTTCTACTTCTTCGATCTGTGGGACGACGCGCTGTTCTACGGACTCGGCCTGCGGCCGGATCTCACCGGTCGCGGGCTTGGCGAGCAGTTCGTGCGGGCGGCCTGGAGTTCGCCCGCTCCATCTACGGCCAGCGCCGCGTAGTGCTCTATGTCGCGGCCTTCAACGAACGCGCCATCCGCCTGTACTGGCGCCTCGGCTTCACCGAGACCGGCCGGCATATGGAGACGTTCGACCGTTACGGTGCCGTCGAGTCCATCGACATGGAAAGGCCAGGCTGAACGCGGAGCCTGAGTCCCCAGCCCCGAAAACCGACACTTCAGATGAAAGACGCCGAACAACAGCAGGCGGCCCGCAGATTGTCGGACTCCAGATCAACGATGCCCCCTCACCGACAGATTCACTGAGAAACGACACCGATCACAGGTTCACGTCAACCTCGATGGTGAGCTTCCGGTTCGCCCCGGCGTGTGGAAACTTGGCGTCTGCCCCTACACGGGCACTAACGGCACACACTGATTCCTGGCGGCGGTCCCCGTCCCTGACGCGGGGCAGCGCTGCCCAGGCGTGGTTCCACTTTTGCATCGTGAATTTTCGGCCCCAGGGGTTTGAGCCGTTACGGCTGCTTTTCCTCAGGAAGGATCTTGCTGGGCATCAGGAGCCGACCCTGGCCCCGGCTCGTAGTCTTTGGCCAGTGCGGGATACTCCGCGCGGATAATCGCCAGCACCTGCGCCTCCAAGAGATGCGGCTCTTCCTGCGCGATCTTCCAGACCACCGCCCAGTCGACCCCGAAGTACTTGTGGACGGCCAGGTTGCGGAACGCCCGGACCTGCCGCCACGCCACGTCCGGGTAGCGATCCCGGGGCTCGTCCGGAAGCGCGCTGGCGATCTCGCCGAGTAGCAGCATCCGATACAGCACCGCATCACGCAGGATGTCTTCGCTGTCCCAGCGCTCCCGGGTCACGCCGTCCAGGTACGCGCGAACCGCCCGCGCGTTGTCGATCAGATCAGCGAGGTACAGTTCCTCACGCCGCATACAGGACCTGCGCGTCGGCCAGCACCTGATCGCGGATCACCCGGTGCAACCCGTCTTTCGCCACCAAGTCCACCCGATGCCCGAAGAGCCGCTCCAGGTCGTCCTGCAGGTCGAAGTACGCCATGCCCAGGTCGTTTCCGGGTACCCGAACGTACAAAAGGTCGACATCGCTGTCCGGCCCGGCGTCGCCCCGCGCAACCGAGCCGAAGACCGCCAGCTCGGCAATACCGTACTTCCGGCACAGCTCGGCCAAGCGGGAGCCAAGCGCCTTGATCTCATCCAGGTTCACTGCCTCGCCTCCCCTCAGCTGTCCTCAGAAAGTCTACGCCGCGGGCGTCCAGGCACTCATGCTTGTGAGCATCTCACCAGTTCGAGTCGCTGACGCGGGGCTGCAACGCGCAGGGTGATTCCACTTTTGCGTCGTGAATTTTGCCGATCGCAGAGCCACGCGGTGAATCAGCGGGCCGGCCGTCGCTGGTTCAGCAGTCCGTGACTTCATGTCTGCGGTGAGGCAACTCGCGGTCCGCTCGAAAGTCGGTACCTGTCCGTACGCTGTCCCCACCTGCAGGGAGACCCGGCTCGCGGGTTGCCCTGCTAGTCAGGTTAAGAATATTCTTAAGGAGGCGCGGCATGGCGCACGCTGGGGAGGAGGAGTGGGAGATCCTGTTGACGGCGGAGGTCGAGTCGTTCCTTGACGACCTGTACGAGTCCGACCCGGCGAGCCATCAGCTGGTGAACCAGGCGATCCTCATCCTTGAACGCAATGGCCCCGCAGAGGGCCGACCGCTGGTGGACTCGATCACGGCGTCGCGGATCGCGAACATGAAAGAGCTCCGGCCGCCGTCGTCGGGGCGCAGCGAGATTAGGATCCTGCTGGTCTTCGACCCGTGGCGGGCAGCGATCCTGCTGGTGGCGGGGGACAAGTCAGGGCAGTGGGACAAGTGGTACCGGAGTGCCATCCCCCGCGCGGAGCAGCTGTACGACGATTACCTTGCCGAGCGCAGGAAAGAGATAGCGCAGGAAAGAGATAGAGCCATGAGCGGCGTTTCACGCTGGCGGGAGTCGGGGCACCTGGAACGGGCCATCGAGACGGCCGGCGGTCAGGAGGCCTTCGATGCGGCCGTCGCCGCGATGCTGGACGACGCCCGCGGCTGGCGGCTGGCGGAGATGCGCAAGCGGCGCGGGATGACCCAGGAGCAGGTCGCCGCCCGGATGGGCGTGTCGGTCGCGCGAGTCTCCCAGATCGAGAGCGGAGACGTCTCTACCCAGGATGTGCTGAGCCGGTTCGTCGCCGCACTCGGCGGAACCCTCAAGCTCATCGCCGACTTCGGCGACGAGCAGCTCAAACTGGCTTAGCAAGACCTACGCCCAGCGCAAGTCCGCGCGGACGCGGGGCTGCAACGCGCAGCCCAGTTGCAGTAGGGTGGGCTGCCCGGCGAGGTCCCGCTTGGCGGGCCTTTTCCGGGCAGCCTCCCTCCGAACCCGGCGTGCGCCGTTAAGCGCACCGGGCTCTCCAGCGATTTATGCCGCGTTCGCGACGGGGTTCGCGTGGATGTAGGCATGGCATGGGGCGCAGACCACGAGGGTCTTGCGCCGCATTTTCGCCATGAGGGCCGCCCACGCGGGCTGACCTGGTTCCGGTTTGCCCAGGTGGCTGAGCGCGGCGACCTGGTGGATGGCTACCGTGGCGCCGCGTTCGCACAGCTCGCACCAGTGCGCGCGGAGCCGGTGGATAAGCTCCTTGCGCGGGGTGATGACCGGGACCGGGGCAGGGTCGCGGATGACCGCGCGCCGGTCTTGCCGCAAGATGATCCCGCCGAATCGTGCTACCAGGTCTTTCCTGCCCTCCCGCGTCAGCCTGGCCTCGAAGCAGGTCCGGGGGCCGTCGCTGGTGATGACCGTGGTCTTGTACCGGGCGGCCATCTTGGTGACGGTGGACTTGTGCTTGGCGGCCAGCGTTTTCAGCATTGATGTCTCGGCGTACCAGCGCAGCCGCTGGAGCCGCCCGGCATCTTGGGCGAGCCGGTAGTAGTTCACGACGCCCCGGTATTCGGCTCCGTAGACCCGCACGATGTCGTAGTCGGGCAGGTTCTGGAGCCGGGGCCGGTGCCATGGTTTGCCGTGGTACCGGTAGCGGGCGCACTGGGCCTTGATCACGTCCGGCGGGACCCGCAGCGCGATAGCCCCGTTAGCCGACCGGCGGCCATAGGTGATCCTGGTGTTGCGGTGCTGGACGGTGATGTCGTAGCCGAGGAACCGCGCCGGTGTTGTCCTGGCGTGGGTGATCAGGGTCTTGTGCTGGCTGAGTTCCAGTCCGAGGGTCTCCCGGAGGAACGCTGCCAGCCTGCCCTTGATCTGCTCGGCTTCGGCCCGCGGCCCGGCCAGTCCCAGCAGGTGGTCGTCTGCGTACCTGAGGTACCGCAGCCGCCGGAAGCCGGGGTCTGCCGGGTCGCCGACGGGGAGCGCGCGCAGCTGCTGTGTCAGGTCCCGGGCCGCTGCCCGGTCCCCGTGCCGCCGCGCCATTGCCAGCCGTTTCGCCGTCTTGCGGTAGGCGGGATTGCGTGCCCGGCTGGCTCCCCGTGTGTACTGCGGGATCAGTTCCTGCTCGACGAATCTGTCGAGCTTGTCCAGGTAGATGTTGCTCAGGATGGGGGATACCACGCCGCCTTGCGGCGTGCCGCTGAGCGTGTCGTGGTATTCCCAGTCTTCGAGGTACCCGGCTTGGAGCATGTGACGGATCAGCCGGAGAAACCGCTGGTCACCGATCTTTTCCGCGAGGATCTTGAGCAGGATCTGATGATCCAGGGATCCGAAGCAGTCGGAGATATCTCCCTCGATGAACCACACGGTTCCGGGCCAGGTGTCGCGGACCTCCCGCAAAGCGGTGTGGCACCCGCGTCCCTTCCGGAATCCGTGCGACCGGCCGGAAAACTGCGGCTCGTAGATCGCCTCCAGCAGGAGGCGCACCACCTCGCCGACCAGCTTGTCAGACCATGACGGCAGGCCCAGAGGCCGGAGCTTCCCGTTCTTTTTCGGGATATAGATGCGGCGGGCCGGGGAGAACCGGTACCGCTCGTGCCGCATCAGCTCGATGATCTGGTCGATCTTGCCCTCGGACATGCCATCGGCGGTTTCCGCGCTGGCCCCCGGCGTCATCGCTCCCTGGTTGGAGTAGATGTTCCCGTAGGCCAGCAGGTACAGATCCTTGTTGAACATCTGCCGGTACAACTGCATCAGCGGCAGGCCCTTCCTGCCGCGGTCGCGGAGAACGCTCAGCACCACTGCGGCTTCCTGCATTACGCATCCCTCATGGTCTGGAGCCCTCAATCGCCTGTGCCCCTTCGCCCTGTGGACCGGCTTTCCCGGTCACCAGATTGGCCGGACGTCACCCCGGCGACTACTACGGGCACTCCGTCGCCCGCCAGGCTCGCGCCCGCCGGGTCGATCCCACGTTCACACTGCCGTACGTATCTAGCGCGACTTAGGCGTCCCGTCCGTCTCCTTCAATGCCCTCACTGGGCATCGCTCCAGCACCCCGGAGGATTACCGCAGGCACGCCGTTTATCCTGCGGCAGGGGCCGGCACCGGTTTCAGGCGTCTTTCCGGCGGGCGTCCACTTGCGCCTTCTGGAAACTGGGATTCAGGCAATCAGGCTTTCGCCATATCGCGCGGGCCTCCCGGCACGTCGCCCCGTACGCCTGGGCACGACTGCCGGTTTACTGGCATGCTGCTGTCCCCTTCACCTCACGGATCCAGGTAAGCCATCAGACCCACGGACACCTCCTCCAGTCCGCGCCCGCTACGCGGGCGATACGGCAGTGCGCCTCGTGGCGCACGGGCGTCGTGGAAGCGCTGCTGCTCGGTGCGGTGGTCTTCCGGCCCGCGCTTCTTGCCCAGTGCCTCCAGCACCGCCCGGACCGCGGCCGCGCACTCGGGGGTCAGCCCGCCGCGCAGGCACGCCGCGCCGCCGAACGTGAAGCCCAGCTGTACGAACCGGTCATCGAACCCGTCGTCGTCATCATCGGGGTCGGGCCGCTGGGAGCGCCACTTCTCCAGTGCGTAGGCCGCGATCAGCTTCAGGTTATCCAGGTCCGCGCCCGCCGCCGCGGCCTGCAGGAGGATCTGCTCGGTCTCGCCCCGCAGCTCACTGGGGAGCTTGCGGATCCACTCGGCCATCTCGCGGCCCAGCGACTCTGAGATCTGGCCTCCTGCCAGCGCGTCCTGAATGCCGGGGTGCTCGCCGAGCCGGCGCATCCGCTTGACATCCGCCCGGGCGTCCCGCAGCGTCATCCTCGTCTTGGCCGCCAGCCAGGACGCCGAGGTGGGATACCCGTCCGCGTCATGGGCGCCGGCCGCGTCGAACCGGCGCAGCAAAGCGGCGTGCGCGGCGGTGAACTTCGCCCGGATCTGGCCCAGCGACACCAGCACGTCTCCGAGCGCGGCGGCGTGCGCCCACGCGGCGGCCGGGCCGTTCAGGTAGTCCAGGCCGGCGTGCACCAGCCGCAGCGCCTCCGCGATATCGCCGGGCGGCCGGTCATCTGCACCGCACATCCTGGATCACCTCCCCCTGGAAGAACCGGTTCTAGTACACATACTAGCATACATGTTCTAGTAGCACAATTTGTATATCAAGATCATCTTTAGGAAGTTCCCGGGAATGATCTTCAGCCGCCCGGGAATGACCTTCGACGGCGCGTGAATCACCAGGATCCGGTGAGGTCTTTTCACCTGGCTGAGGGCAAGCCTGGGTCCGTCGCGAAGGCACGGCCGCAAGGCGCGTGCGCCGAGATTGGGTTGCCTTACATGCCGACTGACTCTGTTTCCGTGCCGGGCACGCTTCCCACGGTCATCGGCGTGCGCGGGGCGAGGCACAACAACCTGCAGGACATCGACGTCGACGTGC
>JASHPP010000010.1 GCA_030038035.1 Trebonia sp. | reverse complement strand
CCGCTCGCGGCAGCACGCCGCCAGGGAGGCCTGCGACCTGCCCTGGTTCCGGGTAAGCCGACGGAGTCAGCCGGGATCGTTCGGGAGATAGAAAAAGAGCGGCGGACGCCGAGCTTCAGCCCAGTGACTGCGGCCACCGTCGCGGACCTTGCCGTGGATCTCGCCGAGCCGGGTTAGAATACCACCGGTATTCTAACTGTCGTCAGCGCCCGCGGCGCTGACCCTTGGAGGGCAGCAGACGTGTCGATCGGAGCGAACGACGAGCTGGCGGCACGGCTGCACCGGATCGCCGTCGAGCGGCCGCGCTTCACGGGCCGCAGCGCGCTCGTCTCGGGTGCGGGCAACGGCATCGGCGAGGCCTGCGCGCGGCGGCTGGCGGCCGAGGGCGCGAACGTCGTCGTGTTCGACGTCGACGCCGACGGCGCCAGGCGAGTGGCCGGGGAGATCGGCGGCGTCGCGGTCCAGGGGGACGCGGCGGTCGTCGAGGACGCGGAGCTAGCGGTCGGCACGGCGGTGCGGCTGTGGGGCGGCCTCGACGTCCTTGTCTGCTGTCCGGGCAGCGACATCGGCTCGGCGACGCTGCTCGAAACGACGCCGGAAGGCTGGGCGGCGGGCAAGCACGTCAATCTGCAGACGGCGGTGATCACCACCCGGGCGGCGCTACCCGAGCTGATCGAGCGCAAGGGGTCGATCGTGATCTTCTCATCCGTCGGCGGCCTGTCCTCCTCGCCGGGCAACACCGTCTACCAGACGGTCAAGGCCGGGCTGCTGGCGTTCACCCGGTCGCTCGCGGTCGACTACGGACCGCTCGGGGTCAGGGCCAACGCCGTCTGCCCGGGCTGGACGATGACGGGCAACGCGACCCGCACGATCCTCAAGATCGCGGACGCCACCGGGATGACCGGCCAGCAGGCATACGACCGGGCGACCTCGGTGATCCCGCTGCGGCGGGCGGCGGTTCCCGCCGAGCAGGCGGCAGTCGCCGCCTTCCTGGCCTCCGACGATGCGTCCTACGTCACCGGTGCCACGGTGCTGACCGACGGCGGGACGATGTCGGTGCACGTCGCCGCGGCCGCGTTCGCGTCCGAGCCGGCCAGCTAGCGATCCGGCGGCTGCGGGTCGGCCCCGCCTGCGCGTCAGGCGCCGCTGAGATCCGCCTCGGCGTCGGCGATCGCCAGCGCGACGGCGCCGGGATCGTCGCAGGCGACGATCAGCAGCAGCACCAGGCGGGCCAGGAACATCTCGCTCTCGGCCGGCGGCACGCGCGTCAGCGCCTGCGCCAGCGCGGCGTAGACCCGGTCCAGGTCCTCGGCGTTCATGTCGTGGTCTCGCCGGCGTTCGCGGGTGCGCGGGCCAGCGCGGCGACCGCCGTCAGTACATCGTCGATGCCCTCGCCATCCCGGTGCGCCAGCACGTAGCGGTCGGGCCGAAGGAGGTAGCGGCCCCGGCTGACGCCGGGCTCGCCGGCGCCGCTCTGCTCGTGCACGAGGCTGACGCGCAGCCGGCGCAGCGGCAACCCGAGCAGCTCGGCCGGACCCTGCGGCGGGTCCGCCGCCACGGGCTCGGCGGGCGGCACATCCGGCTCGTCGACCTCCAGCATCGTGAAGCCCGCTCCGAGCTCGTCGGTCAGATAGCCGGTCCGGCCGTCGCCGAAGCGGACCAGGGCGTCGCCGGCCACGTGCTCTGCCGGGTGGCTCTCGCCGCCGGCCGGAACCCCCATGTCGAGCAGCGACCGCGGATAGACGTTGGCATCCGACGTCCGGTGGTTCAGCAAGCTCTTCAGGCGCGGCTCGCGATCGGCCATCAGGCTGAGGGCGGCGTGGCGCAGCAGCCGTGCGCCCGGCGAGTACGCGGCGATCACTTCGGCTCCGATTCCCGCCTTGGCGAGGTTCTGGCGGGTGCCTTCGGCGCGTTCGAGCGAGTAGGTGTCAAGCAATGCCTCGCCGGCACCGCCGCGGATCACCGAGGCGAGCTTCCAAGCGAGGTTGAAGCCGTCCTCGACCGCCGAGTTGAGGCCGCGGCCGCCGAAGATCGGCACGAGGTGGGCCGCGTCGCCGGCGAAGAACACCCGGCCGTGGCGGTAGCTCCTGAGGCTGGCGCCGCTGGCGGTGTAGTCGCCCGACCACACGATCTCCCAGCCGGACCGCAGCCCGAGCATCCGCAGCTGGGCGTCGACCCGGCCGCGGATCGCGTCCGGACTCAGCGCGACGTCGACCTGCTCGTCGACGGGGACGCCGAAGTCGATCCGCCACAGGTCGTGTGGCTGCTGATGCATGATCACGGTCCCTTGCGGGTTCGACGGCGGGTCGAACCAGATCCGGCGGATGCCGGGCTCCAGGTCCAGCCTCGCCCTGACGTCGGTGACGATGAAGCGGGTCTGGTAGCGAACCCCCTGGAGCGCGAGTCCAAGCTCGCGACGCACGTGGCTGCGTGATCCGTCGCAGACGATCAGCCAGTCGGCTTTGAGGGCCAGCTCGCGGTCCCCGGTGGTGACGCTCAGCGACACGCCATCGGGCTGCGGGCCCACGCCGTCGACGCGGTGACCCCAGCGCACGTCGATCAGCGGCTGCGCGCGGACCGCCGCCGCGATCATCTCCTCGAACAGGTCCTGCTTGAGGTTGACGACCCGCGGGTACTTGCCTGGCTCGTCAGGCGACCGGTCGAGGAACAGCTCGGCCGTGCGATAGAAGGCCTGGTTGCCCCGCTGCGGTATCGCGATCCGCATCACCTCGTCGCTGATGCCCGAACGCGCAAGCAACTGCAGGGTCCGGCGCGAGATCCCGGTCGCGCGACTGCCGGCCGCGACGGTCATGTGCTGCTCGACAAGCGTGCACGCAACCCCAAGCTCGGCGAGCCCGAGGGCCGCCGCGTAGCCCGCGGGGCCGGCGCCGACGACCACGACGCCAAGGCGCTCGACGGTCATCGAAGCCTGCAGCGGTCAGTGGTCAAAGTACTCGGCGTCACGTGGAGTCCGCCTCTATGGTGGGGAACGTCAACCCATGATAGACATCCGGCCGGCAATCGGTATACTGCACGTATGCTAGCGGGTGGCGACGCCGTATTCCCGGGCAGGCACGGTGATCCCGTTCGATGACCCGGCTGAGGCGGTCGGGCTCGCCAACGGGATCAACTACGGGCTGGCGGCGACGATCTGGACCAGGGGTCGCCCTGTAGG
>JASHPP010000711.1 GCA_030038035.1 Trebonia sp. | reverse complement strand
GCGCCGGCGATGCGGCGCGCTGCCTCCCCTCGGCGGGGCGGCGCTTCAGGCACGGCTAGATAACAGATTGGGCATGACGGATTGACAAACCGCCGCCGGCGGGAGAGTCTCTAATGCAAACGATTGTGCCGGGCAATCGGGGCGGGGCAGGCAGGACGGGGAAGGCATGGCTCAACACGGTGAGGCACTCCAGCTGGGGTGGCTGGGTACCGGCCGGATGGGTGCCGCCATGGTCCGCCGCCTGCTCGCCAACGGCTGCGACGTGACGGTCTACAACCGCACCGCGGCCAAGGCGGCACCGCTCGTCCAGCTGGGCGCCAAGGCGGCGGGCTCCTGCCAGGAACTGGCCGGCTGCGACATCGTCTTCACCGCCGTCGGCACGCCGGCCGACCTCGTCTCCGCCCTGACCGGGCCGGGCGGGCTCATTTCCGGCAGCGCCTCACCCAAGATCGTCGTCGACACCTCGACGGTGTCCGCGGATGCCTCGGCGATCGTCAGGGAAAGGCTCGGCGAGCGCGGCACCGCGCTGCTCGCCGCGCCGGTGATGGGAAACCCGAAGGTCGTTGAGGTCGGCAGGATGACCGCCGCGGTCTCCGGCCCGCGCGACGCGTTCGACACGGCGCAGCCCTACCTGAACATGCTCGGCCGCGGCGTCACGTACGTCGGCGACGGGGAACTGGCGCGGGTCGTCAAGCTGTGTCACAACCTGTTCCTCGGCGTGGTCGCCGCGTCGATGGCGGAGATCACGATTCTCGCCCAGGCCAGCGGAATCAGCCGGGAGGCCTTCCTGGCCTGCCTCAACAACAGCGTCGTGGGCTCGCAGTTCACCCAGTACAAGACGCCGGCCTACGTGAACCTGGACTTCGAGGCCACGTTCACCGCGCGCCTGCTGCGCAAGGACTTCGACCTCGGCCTGGCCGCCGCGCGGGAGTGTGAGGTCCCGATGCCGGTGGCCGCGGTGGTTCACCAGCTCATCCAGTCGCTGGTCAGCCGGGGCTACGGCGACGTCGATTTCGCGGCGCTCATCGCGCAAGAGGCGCAATTGGCCGGCCTGACGCTGGAAAGCGAGCACGCCGACGTGTCGGACGGGCTCGGCCCACCCGCCCCGGCGCCATCCTTATCAGGCCTTATCAGGCCTTATCAGGCCTTATCAGTCGGCAGAACGCGCCCGCGGCACCCGGCTCAGTGCTTGAGCGCGACCGTGAGGCCGTCGCCGAGCGGGATCATGACCAGCTCGACGCGTTCGTCGGCCGCCGCCTGGTCGTTCATGGCGCGCACCGCGATGACCGACGGGTTGTCGTTGCCCGCGTCGAGCACCCGGCCGTGGGAGAACGTGTTGTCCACCATGATCACGCCGCCGCTGCGCACCCGCGGCACGACCTCCGCCCAGTACTTGGGGTAGCACAGCTTGTCCGCGTCGATGAACGCCACGTCGAAGGCTTCCTCCCGCGGCAGGGCGCGCAGCGTGTCGAGCGCGGCGCCAAGCCGCAGCTCGATCCGGTCGGTGAGCCCTGCCTTCTCCCAGTACTTGCGCGCCACCGAGGTCCACTCCTCGCTGACGTCGCAGCACAGCAGCCGGCCGCCGGCGCCGAGCCCGCGGGCTATGCAGATCGACGAGTACCCGGTAAACGTGCCGAGCTCTATCCCGCGGCGCGCCCGGCTGAGCCTGGTCAGCAACGTCAGCAGCGTGCCCATCTCGGCAGCGACCTGCAGGTGGATCTCGTTCGGGTAGCGCTCCGCCGTCTCCATGGCCAGTTCCCGCAAGATCGCGTCCGGCGGGGTGCTGTGCGCCGTCAGGTAGGCGTTGAGGTGGAGGCTGATCTGCTCACTGCGCCGTGTCATGCGACAAACTTAATTCAACGAGCTCCGGCTGGCGCACCCGGTCGCGCCACCAGGCCTGGCCCGCTTCTGGCAGCAGGTGCACCGGGTCGTAGTACGGGTACTCCCGCTCGAGCGCGAGCGGGTCGGCGGCCTCGAGCGCGGTCCGGTAGTTCTTCGTCCAGTACGAGATGCCCAGCGTGGTGTCATACCGCGCCACCTGGTGCACCCACCGCTTGCCCACGTACGGCACGTCGCAGACCACCCGCGGTGTCGCGAACCCCGGCAGGTAGCCCATGATCGCGCTCTGCAGCCGCTGCGCCTCACCGAGCGTCAGCCGCCAGTGCTCGGCGCCGGGGATCATGTCGCACATGTAGAAGTAGTACGGCAGGATCCCGGCCCCGTCGAGCAGCGCGAAACACAGGTCGAGCACCGCGCCGGCGTCGTCTTCGCCTGCTGGGCCGCACCAGCCGGCGTTGACGCCGCGCAGCAGCACGCCCTGGTTGCGCACGTCCCTGACCCCGGCCTCGAGCATCGCCCTGGCGGCCCGCGCCACCAGCGGGGTCACCGACTGCGCGGCGTTCACGTGCGTGTGGATCGCCAGCGACACGTCCCGCGCCCGCGCCGTCGCCGCCAGCCGCGCCATCCCGGCCCGCACCTCGTCAGCCAGCCAGTGCTGCGGCAGCCCCATCAGCGCCTTGCTCGCCAGCCGGATGTCGCGCACCGAGTCGATCTCAAGCAGCGCGGACACGAACGACTCAAGCCGCGCCCACGGCAGGTTCGCCACGTCGCCGCCGGAGACCACGACGTCCCGGACGCCCGGGGTCGCGCGCAGGTAGTCGAGCATGGCGGCCAGCCGGTTCTCGCGGGCCAGCTCGAACTTGTACTTGCCGAACGCCGCGGTCGGGTTCCCGACCAGGTCCATCCGCGTGCAGTGCCCGCAGTACTGCGGGCAGGTCGGCAGCAGCTCGGCGAGCACCTTCGTCGGGTACCGGTGGGTGAGCCCCTCGACCGCCCACATCTCCGCCTCGTGCAGCGAGTCGCGCTGCGCGTACGGGTGCGAGGGCCACGTCGGCTGCCGGTCGCTGAACAGCGGGAGCATGTAGCGGCGCACCGGGTCCGCCCGCCACGCGTCGGTGAAATCCGGCGCGGACGCGGCCACCCCCGGCGCGATCGTGTTCAGCATCTGCGGCGGGACCAGCATGGACATCGTGGCCCGCTCCCGCTGGTCCCGCTCCAGGTCGGCGAGGAAGGCCTCGCTCAGCCCGGGGCCGGCGACCTCGCGCAGCTGCCTGGCGTTCTTCACGCAGTGTGCCCGCTGCCACTGCGCGGACTCCCACTCCGCGCGCGTCACCCCGGCCCACCCCGGCAGCCGCCGCCAGTCCGGCTCGGCGAGCTCACGGCGCCTGTACTCGTACGGCTGCTGCAGATCGCCCATGCTGTCTCCCGAGTCGGCGAACGATACTCCGGTACTATTCGTATCGTACGAAAGAAGCTACGGTTAATCAGTAGTTAGATAGAAGATTTTCCCGAACGATCCCTGGCTTCTGCCTGCGCGAACAGTGACTGCCCGGGGAAGGATGATCGCATGGCACGATCTGCTGACGGTTCGCCGCTCGCCGCCTCGCTCGGCCTGACCAGGGTGGCTGACCCGGGGGAGCGCCTGGCCGGCGTGCTCCCGCAAGCCGCCTGGCGCCTCGACGCCAGCCCGCGGATCGGCCCGGACGAGGTGCGGATCCGGGTGGACAGGCTCAACCTGGACGCCGCCTCCTACCGGCAGCTGTCCGACTCGGCCGACGGCGACGGCGACGCGATCAGGGAGGCCGTCCGCGAGATCATCGCCAGCCGCGGGAAGATGCACAACCCGGTCACCGGCTCGGGCGGCATGCTCACCGGGGTCGTGGCGGAAGTGGGCGAGGACTCGCCGCTCGGCCTGGCGCCAGGTGACCGGGTGGCCACCCTGGTCTCGCTGACGCTCACGCCGCTTGAGGTCTACGACGGCCTGGAACGCTGGGACGGCCTGTCCGAGCAGGTGCCGTGCGACGGTCACGCGATCTTGTTCGGCAGGTCCGTCGCCGCCGTCCTGCCCGGCGACCTCCCGGTCCCGCTGGCGCTGTCCGTGCTCGACGTCTGCGGCGCGCCGGCGCTGACGAGGCGCGTGCTGAAGTCCCTGACGGAGTCCGCCCCCCGCGGCCCGGTCGTCGCCATACTCGGCGCGGCAGGCAAGAGCGGCTCACTGTCCGCGGCCGCGGCCAGGCAGGCGGGCGCCAGCTGGATCATCGGGGTGGTCCCCGGCGAGGCGGAAGCAAGCCTGCTGCGCCAGGCCAACGATCTCGCCACCACCCTGCCGCCGCCCCGGGCAGGCGCTAACCCGCCAGCGCCCCCGCTGGTCGACGAGGTCGTCATCGCCGACGCGCGGGAGCCGGTCCTGCTGGCACAGGCGATAACAGCAAGAGGCGGGCCCGCCGACGTCACCGTGGTCTGCGTCGACGTGCCAGGCTGCGAGGGCGGCGCGATCCTGTCGACCGCCCAGGGCGGCACGGTCGTGTTCTTCTCGATGGCCACGAGCTTCAGCGCGGCGGCCCTGGGCGCCGAAGGCGCGGCGGCGGATGTCACGATGCTCATCGGCAACGGCTACGTCCCCGGCCACGCCGCCTACGCGCTGGACCTGATCAGGGCCAATCCAGCGGTGCGCGCCTTGTTCGACCACCGCGCCCAGCCCCACCCCGCCGCCCGGCATGATGAATGTGACAGACAGCCGGTGATAGGCGGCTCGATGTCACATTCATCCGGTGGTGACGGCCACGAAGGCGGGGCGCGATGACCCCGAAGCTGAACCTGGACCCGGCCGTGGTCCGCGAGGCCCGCGAGCTGGCCAGGCGCGCGGGGGAGCCGGTGACGCGGCTGGCCCGCACGCATACCACGGTCTCGATCGAGCGGGCGGTGCTGCGCCTGGCCGGCCTGGACGGCGCCGACTCCGACGGCATGCCCTGGGTGAACCGGCTCGCCGACGCGATCGCGGACGCGACCGGGCTCGAGCACGGCATCGCGCTGCCGGCCTGGGACGCCATGCTCGCGGGCGGCTACCCGAACCTGCGCACGCTGGCCGAACAAGCCGCGGCCCGCCAGGTCAAGTTCCGCCTCCCTGCGGGGGAGGAAGCGGCGGCAGCGCGGGAACAAGCGCTTCGTTCTGTGCGACAAGGACTGGCCGCCGTGGATGCGCAGCGGGCGCTGCGGTCGGCCATGATCGCGGACCTCGCCGACCCGCCCGCCCCCTGGATCTACCTGATCGTCGCCACCGGCGACATCTACGAAGACATCCCGCAGGCGCAGGCGGCGGCGCGGGAGGGCGCGGACGTGATCGCGGTGATCCGGTCCACCGGGCAGTCGCTGCTCGACTACGTGCCCGAGGGGGCCACCAGGGAGGGGTACGCGGGCACCTACGCGACGCGGAAGAACTTCGCCCTGATGCGCGCCGCGCTTGACGCGACCTCGCGGGAGCTCGGCCGCTACGTCCGGCTGACGAACTACGCCTCCGGGCTGTGCATGCCGGAGATCGCCACGCTCGCCGGGCTCGAGCGGCTGGACATGATGCTGAACGACTGCATGTACGGGATCATCTTCCGCGACATCAACCCGGTGCGGACGTTCATCGACCAGCGCTTCTCCCGCCAGGTGCACGCACGGGCCGGGATCGTGATCAACACGGGCGAGGACAACTACCTCACGACCGCGGACGCGGTCGACGCGGCGCACACGGTCGTCGTGTCCCAGCTGCTGAATGAGTATTTCGCGCGCGAGGCCGGGCTGGCGACCTGGCAGCTCGGGCTCGGGCACGCCTTCGAGATCAACCCCGCGGTGCCCGACTCGTTCCTGCTCGAGCTCGCGCACGCGCAGCTGGTCCGCGAGCTGTTCCCCGGCGCCCCGCTGAAGTACATGCCGCCGACCAAGCACATGACGGGCAACGTGTTCGCAGGCTACCTGCTCGACGCGTTCTTCAACCTGTGCGGGCTGATGACCGATCAGTCGATCCTGCTCGTCGGCATGATGACCGAGGGCATTCACACCCCGTTCCTGTCCGACCGGGACCTGGCGCTTGAGAACGTCCGCTACGTGCGGGCCGCCGCCGGGCGGCTCGGGGCCTCGTTCCAGCCGGACTCGTTCGTGACCGGCCGGGCCCACCAGGTCCTGGCCGAGGCGGTGGGGCTGCTGCGCCGGATCGAGGCCGACGGCCTGCTGACCGCGATCGCGGACGGGACGTTCGGCGTCACCAAGCGCCCGCCGGACGGCGGGCGCGGCCTGGACGGCGTCATCGAGCGGGCGGACGGCTACTTCAACCCCGTCTCCGAAGCGCTGGAGTCCGCCCCCGCGGGCCCGCCCCGGCCGGACAGCCCGCTGTCCGCGATCATCGGAGGGGACCCGGAATGAGCCTGGCTGACGTCGTCCGGCCGTACGGCGACACCACCGGCGACGGCCGCGTGCAGGTGTCGTTCACGCTGCCGGTTCCCGCCGTGTCCGCGGCCGACCGGGCGGTGGCAGAAGGCGCCGCGCTTCAGCTCGCGGGCAAGATGGGCCTGTCACCCGCGATGGTCGTGCACACCAAGCCGGTCGGCCCTGACTTCACCTTCTTCATCGTGTACGGGCGGGTAAGTCACCTTGTCGATTTGTCGGCAGTGGTGGTGGCGCCGCGCGAGTTCGAGCTGCTGTCCCCGGCCGAGGTGAACCTGCGGATCCGCGCCGCCCTGGGCAGGAAGCTCGTGGTCGTGGGGGCGACCGTGGGAACCGACGCGCACACGGTGGGCATCGACGCGATCCTGAACGTGAAGGGCCACGCGGGGGAAAAGGGCCTGGAGTACTACCGGGAGATCCGGGTGGTGAACCTCGGCGCCCAGGTGCCCATCGGCTCGCTCGTCGAGCGGTCCGCCGCGGAGCGGGCCGACGCGGTGCTGGTCAGCCAGGTCGTCACCCAGCGCGACGCGCACTTGTCGAACGCGCGAGAGCTGGCGGCGGCGTTCCGCGCGGCCCCCGAGTTCGCGGCGCCGCGGCACTGGCCGCTGCTCGTGGTCGGCGGGCCGCGGTTCGACCCGTCGGCGGCGGAGGCGGCGTCGCTCGGCGTGGACAAGATCTTCGGCCGCGGCACCACGCCCGGCGAGGTGGCCAGCTACCTGGCGCACGCGCTCGCGCCGGTTCCCGCCCCGGCCGCGGCCGGCGAGCGGTGACCGGCGATCCGCGGACCGGGCTGACCGTCACCCACCGGCGGTACGTCAGGCACGGCGACGCGCACTACGGCGGGGGACTGGTCGACGGGGCGTACGTGCTCGGGCTTTTCGGCGACGCGGCGACCGAGGCGTGCGTCCGGCTGGACGGCGACGAGGGGCTGTTCGCCGCGTACTCCGACGTGCGGTTCCGCGCTCCTGTGCTGGCCGGCGACGTGCTGGAGGCGACCTGCACGGTGACGGGGGTCGGCCGGCGCAGCCGCCAGCTGTCGTTCGAGGCGCGGATCGTCTGCCGCGCCGACCCGGCCCGCGGCCCGTCCGCCGCCACGGTGCTGGCCGAGCCCATCGTGGCGGTCACCGCCACGGGAACCGTGGTAGTCCCGCACAAGCCCGCCTAGCCCGGCTGGCTAGCCAGCCCGGCTAGCCGAGGCGGTACACCGTCACTTTCTTCACTGGCGTGTCTTCAAGCACGCTCAGCACGGGAACCTCGTAGCTGGCGAGCGGGGTGAGCGCGGCCTCTGGCAGGGGGCTTGGGCGGGCGGCGGGGAAGAAGGCCCTGCCGGGGTCGGCGACCAGCACGTCGGCGCCCGACCGGGCGGCGCCGCGGAGGAAGGACAGCGCGAGTTCGGCGAGTTCGCGCTGGTAGAAGACGTCGGCGGCAAGCACCACATCGGCCGTGTGCGCGCCGTCGGCGGCGAGGTCGAGGGCGCGGGCGGTCACCGCGGCGCCGTTCGCCGCGGCGTTGATGCCGATCGCCGTTACCGCGTTGCGGTCGACGTCCCCGGCGGTGACGCTGGCCGCGCCTGCCTTCGCGGCGGCTATCGCGACCAGGCCGGAGCCGGACGCGGCGTCGAGCACGTGCCGCCCCGCCACGACAGCGGGGCTGTCGAGAACGTACCGTGCGAGCGCCTGGCCGCCTGCCCACGGGAATGCCCAGAACGGCGGCGCGTCCAGTTCGGTCCTGTGCCAGAGCCCGAACGGCTCCGCCGCGGTCAGCAGCCTGATTTCCGGGACGAACGGGACCGCCTGCCACGTGGTGCCCGAGCGGACGAGGTCCTCGGGCGTCATCACCGGAGCATGGGGCCGCCGTGCGGTCAGATCACCCGGGCGGCGATCTGGCGCGCGGTGGCCTGCAGGGTCGGCCCGAGCTGGCTGACGAGCTCGTTCATCGCCACGGGCGACCATGGGATGGAGACGTTGACCGCGGCGACGACCTCGCCGGACCGGGCGCGGACGGGCGCGGCGATCGACCGCAGCGCGCTGTCGAGTTCCTCGTCGTTGACGGCGACGCCGGTGCGGCGCACCTCCTCGAGCTCGGCGAGCAGCGCGGCCTTGTCGGTCACGGTGCGGGGCCCGCGCTGGACGAGATCGATCCGGTCAAGGAGCCTGTCCAGCTCGGGGCGCGGCAGGAAGGCGAGCAGCGCCTTGCCGGTCGCGCTGCAGTAGGAGGGCAGCCGCGAGCCGACGTGCAGGCTGTATTCGAGGTGGTGGTAGCGGCCAGGCCGCCCTCGCACGCGGTCGATCAGGATCACGTCGGTGTCGTCGCGGATGGCGAGGTTCGAGGTGTGCCCGGTGGTGTCGGTGAGCCGCCGCAGGTGCGGCGCGGCGATCTCGCGCAGGTCCATGGACCCCAGCAGCGAAAATCCCAGGTCCAGGACGCGCGGGCCGAGGCGGTACTTGCGCGTCGCGTCGTCTTGCTGGAGATAGCCGAGGCTGGCCAGCGTGGCGACGTAGCGGTGGGTGGTGCTGCGGGTGAGGGCGAGCTTGCGCGCCAGCTCGCTGATCCCGAGCGCAGGGCGGTCGGGGGTGAACGCGCTGAGGATCGCCAGGCCCCGCTCGAGCGACTGCGAGAACCCCGCGCCATTATCTGACTGCAGCATGTCCCGAATACTAGAACACTGTATTGGCATATGAACACCCTTTGCCCGCCATCCGGCACAGCTTCCCCCGCTGGGTCCGCGCGGCTATTGGCGGTGTGGGCCCCACCACCAATCCTGGTCCGTGGCGGCCGCGCGGCCGGGTGGGGCGTGGCAGGCTGGCTGAGGCTAGGCGGATGTCCGGCTGGCGGTCTCAGATAGCCGGACGGCGTCGGACACCAAGTTAGGACCCGAGCCGCAGATTTATTGTCCGTTTTATCCGCATTTTTGGCTGCCGCTTGGGTCCTATGTTGTCCAGCGGGCGCGGATCGCGCCCGGTATGGGCGGTTTGTTCCATCCGCGAGCCTTTATGGCGGCATGTCATGTGCGCAAGGGCCCGGGGTAGGCGAAGGTCCCCCTCAGGCCGGGCCGGCCGCCCGCCGGGCAGCGCGTTTTCCTGAGGGTACCGGCCGCTAGGGCGATCGCTTCCCCCTCGGCGGGTGATGACGGGACGGGTCAGTTGGGGCCAGCATCGATGACCATGACATTGCATGATCGCGACACGGTCCGCGCGCAGCTCGGAGACTGCGTGTTCGCCGACAGGGACCTGACCAGGCCGGTGCCCAAGTACCGGTTCCCGCCGGAGGGAACGCTGCCCAGGGACGCGTTCCAGATAGTGTCCGACGAGCTGATGCTTGACGGCAACGCGCGCCAGAACCTCGCCACGTTCTGCCAGACATGGGAGGAACCCGAGGCGCTGGCGCTGATGGCGATGTCGGTCAACAAGAACATGATCGACAGGGACGAGTACCCGCAGACCGCCGAGATAGAGCGGCGGTGCGTGCACATGATGGCCGACCTGTGGAACGCGCCCGAGGCGGCCAACACCGTGGGCGCCTCGGCCATCGGTTCCTCGGAGGCCTGCATGCTGGCGGGCATGGCGGCCAAATGGCGGTGGCGGGCCAGGCGGCGGGCCGCGGGCAAGCCCGCGGACAACCCGAACATGGTGTGCGGCCCGGTCCAGGTGGTGTGGCACAAGTTCGCCCGCTACTGGGATGTCGAGATCCGCGAGGTCCCCATGTCGCCGGGCGCGTACATGATGGATCCGGCCTCGATGCTCGAGCGGGTGGACGAGAACACGATCATGGTCGTGCCGACGCTCGGCGTGACCTACACCGGCGCGTACGAGCCGGTCGAGGCGATGTCGCAGGCCCTGGACACGTTGCAGGCGGACAAGGGCCTGGACATCGACATCCACGTGGACGGGGCAAGCGGCGGTTTCCTCGCCCCGTTCTGCGCGCCGGCGGTCGCGTTCGACTTCCGCCTGCCCCGGGTCAAGTCGATCAGCTCCTCCGGGCACAAGTTCGGGCTGGCCCCCCTGGGCGTCGGCTGGGTGATCTGGCGAGACAGCAGCGAACTGCCTGAGGACCTGGTGTTTCACGTCAACTACCTGGGCGGCGACATGCCGGTGTTCCAGATCAACTTCTCCCGGCCGGCCGGCCAGATCATCTCCAGCTATTACAACTTCCTGCGGCTCGGCCGTGACGGTTACCGCCGCGTCCACATGGCGTCCTACGAGATCGGCCAGTACCTCGCCGCCGAGATCGCCAAGATGGGCCCGTTCGAGCTGCTGTGCGACAGCAATCCGAACACCGGAATCCCGACAGTCACCTGGCGCGTCCGCGAGGGCGAGAACCCCGGCTACACGCTGTTCGACCTGGCCGACCGGCTGCGCACCCGCGGGTGGCAGGTGCCTGCCTACACGCTGACGGGGACGGCGTCCGACATCGCCGTGCAGCGCATCCTCGTCCGGCTCGGCGTCAGCCAGGACATGGCGTCCCTGCTGCTTGACGACTTCCGCGACGCGATCGCTCACTTCGGCAAGCACCCGGTCACCGTGTCCATGACCAAGGAGGAATCGGGCGGGTTCAGCCACCTGTAGC
>JASHPP010000710.1 GCA_030038035.1 Trebonia sp. | reverse complement strand
CACCCACCTGTTCATCCGGCTGAACGCCCGCCAGGATATCGTCGCGGTCGCCGTCTGCCGCCGGGCGGTCAACGTCGGGATGCTATTCGCGCAAGCTCGCCGCGTCGTCGGCCAGTTCGGCCTCTGACGCCGGTCCCGAGCGCCCGCCGTACCTGCGGGCGGTACTCGCCGGCCACGTGGTCTGCACCGGCGGGCCACGCCTGCGGGGGAACTGGAGAACTTCGCCCTAGGCGGCGGCATCGTGCTCAGGACCGACGCGCGTGCCGTCAGGCGATGAGCTCGAAGTCGCGCGCCCTCGGCGCTGAGGAACCGCGAGCCTGGGAAGTTGTGCGCGAGCAGCCGGGCGACCGCGCGCGGCGCGCGCCGGTTGGGCGGCGCGCGCCGGCCTTGCCCGCAGCCGTGTGCGAGGCTGGTACCTGCGCAGGCCGAAGGGAGCCCCACGCGTTCATGGACGCACTGCCAGCCGTGGTCGCCGCCGCCGCGGGGCTGTTCGCGGGCACCAACATCGACGACTTGGTCGTGCTGTCGGTGCTGAGCGCCGCCGCGCGGGCCACCGGGCGTCCCCGCCGCTGGCAGATCTGGGCCGGGCAGTTCGCCGGCATGACGGTCCTTGTGGCGGTGTCGCTGGCCGTCGGCCGCGGCCTGGCGGCCGTCCCGCACGGCCGGCTCTGGCTGCTTGCCCTGCTGCCGCTCGGCCTGGGCGCCGCGCGGCTGGCGGCCGCGATCGGCGCGCGCCGTCGCGGCGAGCAGGCACCTGTCGCCGCGCCCGGCGGACTGCCCGGCGTGTCCGGGCTCACGATCGCCAGCGGCGGCGACAACCTGGCCGCCTACGCGCCGGTCTTCGCCACGATCAGCGCGGGCGCCGCAACCGTCACGGTCGCGGTGTTCACCGCCGGGACCGCGCTGTGGTGCCTTGCCGGGTCATCGCTGGCGTCCCATCGCCAGGTCACCCGCCTCATCCAGCGCCACGGCCACTGGCTCGTCCCCGCCGTGTACCTGGTCATCGGCGTGTGCGTGCTCTGGGAAACAGGGACCCTGACCGGATAGCGGGGACCCGGGCCCCCGCCCCTGGACAGCCGGCGGCGCTGCTGGGAGTCTTCGAGGTGGTGCTCAACGACGCCTTTGTCCTGATTGACCGACGAGAGGAGCGCACCAGTGGGACTCCATGAGAACGAAGTGACGACGGTCGCCGAGGCTTACCTGAGCGTGCTGCGCGATCGCGGCGTCAGCCGGCTCTTCGTCAACGCGGGCACCGACTTCGCCCCCCTCGTCGAGGCGTACGCCCGCCTGAAGCAATCGGGCCTCGACTTCCCCGAGCCGGTCGTCTGCGCGCACGAGAACCTCGCGATTTCGATGGCCCACGGCGCTTACCTGGGCGACGGGCGCATCCAGGCGGTCATGCTCCACACCAGCGTCGGCACGGCCAACGCGGTCTGCGGTGTGCTGAACGCCGCCAGGGACGCCATCCCGATCCTGCTGACCGCGGGCCGTTCCCCGCTGTTCGAGGACTCCGTGCCCGGTTCGCGCGACGCGAACATCCACTGGCCGCAGGAGATGTACGACCAGGCGTCCCTGGTCCGCGAACTCGTCAAGTGGGACTACGAGCTGCGCGACGGCGTGCAGGTCGCCGCGGTCGTGGACCGCGCCATCGACATCGCGATGACGGCGCCGCGCGGCCCGGTATACCTGTCGCTGCCCCGGGAGGTGCTCGCCCGCGACGCTTCCGGTCCGCTGCCCGCCCGCCGCAGCGCGACGCCCACCGACGCCGCTCCCAGCGCCGGCGCGGTCGAGCGGCTCGCCGACCTGCTGGCCGGCGCGAGCTTCCCGGTCTTCGTCACGGCGGCGTCGGGGACCGACCCTGGCACGGCGGCGCTGCTCGGACGGCTGTGCGAGGAGTACTCGGTAGGCGTCGTCGAGTCCGCGCCGCGCCGTTATAACGTCCGCCCGACCAGCCCGCTGCACCTCGGCTACGACCTGGGCACGGCGGTCGCCAACGCCGACGTGCTGTGCTTCCTCGACATGGACGTGCCGTGGATCCCGGCGCGGGTCTCGCCGCCGCCCGACGCGATCGTCGTCCAGTGCGGGCCGGACCCGCACTTCTCCCGGTACCCGATCCGCACGCACCGCAGCGACCTGTCGGTCACCGCAAGCGTCGGCAACCTGCTCGCGGCGCTGGCGACGGCCCTGCCAGGGCGAAGCGGCCGGATAGCGAAAGGCCGCCGCGCCGCCATCGAGGGCGCCGCGGCGGACAGCCGCGCCCAGGTCGCGCGGCGGCTGGCCGCCGAGGGCCGGGCGGGCGGCCCGATCACCAAGGCGTTCATGAACTGGGCGCTTGCCGAGGTACTGCCGCAGGACGCCGCGGTCGTCAGCGAGTACTGGGCGCGCCCGGAGCTGCTGCCGCTCGGCGCTCCGCTGAGCTTCTTCGGCACCCCGCCGGCCGGCGGCCTCGGGTGGGGGCTCCCGGCGGCCATCGGCCTGAAGCTGGCCCGGCCAGAACGCACCGTGGTCTCCGCCGTCGGCGACGGCGCCTACCTGTTCGCCAACCCGGCCGCGTGCCACCACGCGATGGCGATGCACGACATCCCCGTGCTGACGGTCATCTGCGCCAACCGCAAGTGGTCGGCGGTCGAGGGCTCGGCCCTTGGCATGTACCCGCACGGTCACGCGGCCAGCGCGGGCCAGCTCAGCCCGCTGGCGGAGCTCGGCCCGGCGGTTGCGTTCGAACAGTACGCGCAGGCCTCGGGCGGCTTCGGCGAGGCCGTCACCGAGCGCAAGGACCTGGTGCCGGCCCTGCGCAGGGCGCTGCGCGCGGTCCAGGACGAGCACCGGCAGGCGGTCGTGAACGTCGCCTGCCCGGGGTGAGCGCCTAGCCGCCAGGCCGTGCGGTGTCGTCCGGGGCCGGGGCGGCGCAGAGATCCTCGATGGTGGCGAGGAGCTCCATGGCCCCGGAGAACGTCCGTTCGCGCCCGCCGCCCGCGGCCGTCGCCGTCCCGGACAGGCGGCCGGCGCCGTCTTGCGCGATGTCGAGGATGATCTGCACCGGACCAGTGTCGGGGGCCGGCGCCGCTGGCGCCCCACGGATTCTCCGTAGTTTCTGTCCGTAGGCTCCGGCCGCGGCACCCGCCCTCCCGCAGTCGGGCTAGCCGCACACGCATGCCCAGGACCGCCCACCCGCACGCAGATTGGCGGTCTGCTTGGGGTTCCTTTCTGCGGGATCGCGACCAGGGCGCTGGCGTCGTCGGCCGCGCCGCCGGGCACCGACGCCGCAAGCGGGCAGGTGACCGGGACGCCGCCGGCGGGCACGACCTCGTTCGGCTACTCGGTGACCGCCGCAAGCGCGGCGGGCAGCGCGACCGCGGGACCGTTCACGGTCACGGTGAGCCAGCTCGCCCAGTCGATCGGCTTCACGCCCCCGGCGACGGGGACCGTGGGGCAGACCGCGACGCTGACCGCGACCGGCGGCGGCTCGGGCAACCCGGTGACGTTCACCGTCGACCCGTCCTCCGGGCCGGGGTGTGCAGCGTGTCCGGTGACACGGTGGACTACCTGGCGGCGGGGACCTGCGTGATCGACGCCAGCCAGGCCGGCGACGCCGAGTACGCGGCGGCGGCGCAGGCGCAGGGCAGCATCAGCGTGCTGCAGGCGCCGGCGTTCCTGGTCGACAGCGCGCCGCTGAGCGTGACGGCCGGCACGCGGTACTCCTACCAGTTCGATGCCACCGGCACCCCTGCCCCGTCCTACGCCCTGGGCGGCGGGGCGCCCTCGTGGCTGTCGGTCAGCAGCACCGGCCTGGTCAGCGGCACCCCGCCGACCGGGACGAAGACGTTCACCTACTCGGTGACGGCCGCTAACGCCGCCGGGTCGTCGACCGCCGGGCCGTTCACGGTCACGGTCTCCGCCGCGGTGACCAAGGCGGACGTGTCGGTGTCGCTGACCTGCCCGTCCGGGCTGACGGTCGGGGCCAGCGGGAAGTGCACGCTGACCGTGACCAATGCCGGGCCCGCGCCGGCCGCCGACGTGGTGGCCGGGGCCGCGGTCCCCGCGCTGCTTAAGGTGACCGCCTGCTCAGCCGGCTGCACGCAGCTGGGCGGGGTACTTGGCTGGTCGCTGGGCACCCTGGCGGCCGGGCAGTCCGCAACCCTCACGATCACCGTCACCGCCGGGCACGCCGGCACCGCCCTCGTGGCGGCCGCCGCCGGCTCGGCCAACCCAGATCCCGACATCCTCAACAACCTGGCAGCCGCGACCATCAAGATCACGAGCTAGCCAGCCCGGCCGCGCGGCTGGCCCGTCCCACCGGGGCAGGCCGGCCGCGCACCCATGCCCGGCCCACGGGTCGCCGGCGGGCTCAGCACGAACGGGCAGTGACGTCTGCCGCGAGGAGACGCCACTGCCCGTTCTGGATAATGATTGTGATTGTCCTGCCGCTCAGGCGTAGACGGTCTTGAGCTGCTGGTAGGCGGCGATCGCGCCGGGGCCGAGCTCGCGGCCGATGCCGCTGGCCTTGACCCCGCCCCACGGGCCTGCCGGGTCCGGCAGGTAGTTGTTGATGCCCATGGTTCCGGTGCGCACCCGGCGGACGACCGCCCGCGCCCGGGCCGGGTCGGTGGTCCACACCGAGCCGCCCAGGCCGTAGTCGGAGTCGTTGGCGATCCGGATGGCGTCGTCGGTATCCGTGTACTCGATGACGGAAAGCACCGGGCCGAAGATCTCCTCCTGCGCGATCGTGGACCTGTTGTCCACGTCGGCGAAGATCGTCGGCTGGACGAACCAGCCCTTGTCCAGGCCGGCCGGGCGGCCGCCGCCGGTGACCAGCCGCGCGCCGTCGCTGGTGCCCTTGGCGATGTACCGCTCGACGCGGTCCCGCTGCCGCTCCGACACCAGCGGGCCGATCAGCGTGCCCGGGTCGAGGGCGTCGCCGACCGGCAGC
>JASHPP010000709.1 GCA_030038035.1 Trebonia sp. | reverse complement strand
AGGCCGTACTCCCGCTGCATGACGTCCGGCCCGATCACCTGCCGGTGCAGCACCGAGTCGCCGAACCCGGGCGCGACGGCCTCCACGCGGGCGATCACCCGGTCGGCGTACGCGGCGAGCGCGGCCTCATCCGGTTCGTCCGCGAACGTGTGCGGCACCCACTGGGTGAACATCGACATCACGTGCTTGCCCGGCGGGGCGAGCGAGTCGTCGAACACGCTCGGGATGCAGATGTCCGCGAACGGCAGCGCGGACGGCTTTCCCGCGGCCGCCTCCTGGAACGCGTTCTCCACGTCGTCGAGGCTTTCTGACAAGACGATCGTGCCCCCGTACACCTCGGGGTCCGGGTCCGGGTGCGCGGCGAAGACCGGCAGCCGGTCCAGCGCAAGGTTGATCTTCACCGTGCCGCTGCGCGTCTGCCAGTTTTCGATGTCGGCCCGGAACCCGTCCGGCAGGTCGGCCGGGTCAAGCAGGCGCAGGAAGGAGATCGCCGGGTGCGCGGTCGTGACGACCGTCGCCGCCTCGATCTCTTCGCCGCTGGTCAGCGCCACCCCGGTCACCTGCCCGGCCCGGGTGCGTATCGCGGCCACCTCGGCCCGCGTCCTGATCGTGGCGCCGAACGACCGGGCCGCGTCCGCCAGCGCGCCCGCGACCGCCCCCATCCCCCCGCGCGGGAAGCCCCACGCACCCGCCTGCCCGTCGGCCTCGCCGATGTGGTGGTGCAGCAGCACGTACGCGGTGCCCGCCGAACGCGGGCCAGCCCACGTCCCGATCACTCCCGACACCGACAGCACGCCGCGCATCGCGTCACTCTCGAAGTACCGGTCGAGCAGGTCCGCGACGGAGCCGGTGAGCAGCCGCGTTATGTCGACCGCGCCCCGCACGTCGACCTTGCGCAGGTGGGCGGTCAGCCGCGCCTGGGCCAGCAGGTCGGCCGGGCGGTGGGAGCCGACCTTCGGCGGGACCTCGTGCAGCAGCGGCGCGAGGACCTTGCCGATGCGAGCCAGGTGGCGCTCGTACCCGTCGTAGGCGTCGGCGTCGTGCTCAGAGAACGTGGCGATCTCCGCGCGCCGCTCTCTGGCGTCGTTCGGCAGCCGCAGCGCCCGGCCGTCCCGGCGCGGCGCGAAGTACGGCCCCTGCGGGTAGATCGTCAGGCCGTGCCGGTCCAGCCCCAGGTCAGCGGTGATCTGCGGGGGCAGCAGGGACAGCACGTAGGACAGCGAGGTGACCGTGTAATCCGGACCGAACGGATGCTCGCTGACCGACGCGCCGCCGATGACCTCGCGCCGCTCGCAGACCAGCGTGCGCAGCCCGTTCTTGGCCAGGTAGGCCGCCGCCACCAGCCCGTTATGCCCGCCGCCGATCACCACGGCGTCCCACTGCTTCGTCACGTGGCCATTGTCGCAGGCTAGGGCGTCGAGTCGTAGACGTACCAGCCGCCGTCGACCGGTTGCCGCCACCGAACATCATTGTGCTCCCGGTTATGTCCGCGAATATCCGCATGTTGCTGATGTTCCCCGTGGGAACCCAGCGGGCTGAGGTGTCTGAGCGCAATCGTTCGCGGGTATCCATCGAACAGCATGCCTGAGTACACCCTTGATCATCACCTCGAAGGCGAGCGGCAGCGGCTGGCCCTGATGTCGCGGCTGCTCGATCCGATGCACCGCAGGCACATCGAGCGGCTGGGCCTGCGGCCGGGAGCGCGCACGCTCGAGGTCGGCTGCGGCAACGGCTCCATGTCGGCGTGGCTGGCCGGGCGTGTCACGCCCGGCGGGCGGGCGGTGGCCGTGGACCTCGACCTTTCCCTGGCGGATGCGGACGCGCCCGGGCTTGAGTTCCGCCAGGGGGACATCCTCGCGGGGCCGGTCGAGCCGGGAGGCTTCGACCTGGTGACGGCCCGCGCCGTGCTGCACCATGTCGCGGACCGGCCCGCGGCCGTGGCGAACCTCGTCGCCAGCGCGGCGCCAGGCGGGTCGATCCTGCTGATCGAGCCGGACTTCCTGCCGGTCAGCGTCGCCGAGCCGCCGCAGGTCCGCGAGTTCTGGCAGGGCTGGCTGGCCTGGTCGCGCGAGCAGGGGATCGACTACTTCGTCGGCCGCCGGCTGCCGGCGATGCTGGCCGGGCGCGGGGTGCGGGACGTCGGGGGCACGGCGGAGACGGCGCTGTACAACGGCGGCTCCGCGTGGGCCGAGTACTGGCGGCAGACCGTCGCCGAACTGCGCCCTCGCCTGGTGGCGTCGGGCAAGCTCGACGACAGGTCAATAGGGGCGTTCCTCGCCCAGTGCGCCGACCCGGCGTGGTGGACGCAGACCATCGCCTTCACCGCCGTCGCCGGGCACGTACCCGGCGGCTGAGGCGACGGGGAAGCAGCAGTATCGGAGGGCGCGCATGACGGATCCCGAACGGCACGGCGGGCTGCCCGGCGTGCTCGATGACCACCTCGCGGCGGAGTTCACCGCCAGGGACCTTGACGCCACGATGGCGACCATGACCGACGACCCGTACCTCAATCACGTCCCGGTCATGACAGGGGGCATCGGCCGGGCCCAGGTGCGCCAGTTCTACGATCGGTTCTTCATCGGCCACTGGCCGCAGGACACCGCGATGCAGCAGGTCTCCCGGACCGTCGGCGCCGACCACGTGGTCGACGAAATCGTGATGTCGTTCACCCACGACATCGTCATGGACCACCTGCTTCCCGGCGTGCCGCCCACGGGCAGGCCAGTACGGCTGCCGGTCTGCCTGGTCGCCGGCTTCCGGGACGGCAAGCTCACCCACGAGCACATCTACTGGGACCAGGCCTGCCTGCTGGTCCAGGTTGGGCTGCTCGACCCGGCGGGCCTGCCCGTCACGGGGGCCGAGCAGGCCGAAAAGCTGCTGGCCCCGCGGGCCGTCCCCGCCAACGCCCTGCTCGGCCCGGCCTGGGCTGGCCCGCCCGCCTAGGTGGCCGCGAGGGATGGCCGGGTCCGCTGTCGAGGAGATCCGCGCGCAGGCGCTGGAGGTCGCTGCCGGGTGGTCACCGGCGGGTGCGCCGGATTCCTGGCGGCTCACCGCGGCGCTGTTCAGGGTAATCGCGGCGGATGAGGACCTGCTGCTCCGCCTGGCCGGGCTGCCGTCAGACCGGCTGCCCGCCCTGCTGGCGAGCGCCGCGGTCTCGTTCCTCGTGCGCAGGGACCGGCCCGAGCCACTGGCCGGCTATTTCCCGCGGCCGGGAGCGGCGCCGCCGCCGTTCGACGACGGTTTCTGCCCGGCGGCCCGGGCGTTCATCGCCGCGCGGCTGGACGACATCATCGCCGAGTGCGCGCAGCGCCGCTACCAGATGAACGAGGTGGCCCGGTGCACGCAGATCGCGCTGGGCGTCGCGGCGACGGCGGGCCACGCGACCGGGCCGGTGGGGCTGGTGGACCTGGGCACCGGCGCCGGCCTGGGCCTGCAGCTTGACCGGTTCCGCTACCTGGTGGGCGGCCGCGCGTCCGGGCCGCCTGTCGCGGCCCTGTGCCTGAGCTGCGACGTGCGCGGAACGCGGGCGCCGCCCGGGGTCACCCTCCCGCCCATCGCCGAGCGTGCCGGGATCGACGTGGCCCCGGTTGACCTGCGGGACCCGGCAGCCCGCTCCTGGCTGCTCGCGTGCGCGCCGCCGGAGGCTTCCGCGGTGGACCGGCTGGCCACGGCGATCCAGGTGACCCGCCGGCATCCGGCGCGGATCCTCGCGGGCGACGTGATCGACGTGCTGCCGGGCGTGCTCGGCCGGCTCGCGCCCGGACGTGCCGTGTTCGTGGTCGACGCCTACCTGGCGGTGTTCCTGCCGCCGCAGCGCCGTGCGGAGCTGACGCGGATCATGGCCGAGGCGGGCCGGACCCGCCCCGTGACATGGCTGTCGCTCGATCCCCTCGTCCCGCTCGGGCCGTCAGGCCGCGATAGCGTGCAGGGGCTCGAGCTGCCCGCGTCGCTGATCACCGACTACCAGCGCCACGGCGTCTTCGCGGTGCTGGGGGCGCAGACCTTCCACCGCGGCACCGAGCGCAGGCGCCTGCTGGCCCGTGCCCATCCCTCCGGGCAGTGGGTCGAATGGCTGGATGGCGAACCGGACAGCCGGCTGGGCCTCGGGAAGAACCGCCACGTCCCCGCCACACCGCTCGGCGATCAAGGCTGTGGCGCCCCTCGGTAGTAAGGGGTCGTCCTGAGCCGGAACCAGCGGTCGCGCACGTCCGCCTGCCGGTTCTGCAGCCAGACTCCCCAGCCGGCCGTGACGTTGAGATAGGCGTGCCGCCGCACCGGACGGCCCGGTGCGCGCGGCGGGCCGGCCAGGTCCGGCCTGGCCGCCGCCATGCGCTGCCGCACCTGGTCGCGGTGGTGGCGGGTCAGGGAGTAACGCTGGTCGTCGTCGAGCCCGAACCGATCGGCGGTCCGCCACGCCGCCTTCTGTTCCAGCCGAGACAGCGCCTCCCAGTCCGCGCGCCCGTGGAGCCGGTCGAGGGGCAGGTGGTCTTGCCGCCAGCGCAGCACCCGCCACGCCCTGTCGTCCAGTCGCTCGGCCGGCAGGGGCGGACGGTCCATCGTGCCGGCGGGCGTGAGCGGGGGAAGCGTGAGGAGCGGCTGCCCCTCGGGCGCTGCGATGGCGGCGAGGACCGCCCGGCGGGCGGCGGCGGGATCGACGCCCGCGCGGCTCAGCGCCCGCAGGACCTCGGCCGTGCCCTGGTCGACCAGGGCGATCAGCAGGTGCTCAGGGGCCGGGCGCTGCCCCAGGCTGTCCGCGAACAGCCTGGCGGCGCCCTGTGCCTGCACGTGCAGGTAACTGGCGGGACCTTGCCGGAAGGCCGCCCCGCCGCCGGGTGCCCCGCCCGCGGACGCGACGACCTCGCGAAGCGACCGTTCCCGGCCGGCGCGCAGGGCCGCGGCGGCCGGCCCAAGGCCCTCGGAGACGCCGACGAGCAAATGCACCGGACCGCAGCGCTGGCCGAGTCCGCGAGCGAACTCCAAGCCCCGCCGTATCGCCTCCAGGTACGGCCCGCTCAGTTCCTCTGGGCCCACCCAGCCAGCATGTCACGCCCCGCCGCTGCCAGCCAGCGGCCTGTCAATAGCTTTCGA
>JASHPP010000708.1 GCA_030038035.1 Trebonia sp. | reverse complement strand
TGGCGTCGACCTTCGCCTGAAGCGCCAGCGTCGCCGCAGTGTGGCGCGTGCCATGGAACTTGATCACCGGCAGCCCGGCCTCCGCGCACATCGCCTTCCACCGCCGGGAGATCCAGTCCGGGCCGAGCGCCGCGCCGAACTCGGTCGTGAACATGCGGCCGGAGTCTTGCCACGCCGCGCCCGCGGCGAGGCGCTCGCTGCGCCGCCGCTGCGCCTGGTGCGCCCTGCCCGCCTTGACGCTGCCCGAGTCCAGGCCGACGACCCGTTCGCCCGCCCTGGTCTTGGGCCTGCCCCAGACGAGTTTGGATCCGATCTGCACCAGCGCCACGTTCACCAGGATCAGCGCCGCCTCGGCGTCGAACGCGCCGTCGGCCATGCCGGCCAGCCCGCCGCGGCGGAAGCCGCGCAGCAGCGCCAGCCGCCAGAGCCAGTACAGGCGGTCATCGGCGTGGCAGCTGAGGAAGTGCGCGACCTGCTCGGGTGTCCAGACCCTGACCGGCTCGCGCGTCTCCGGCTCGAGCTCGACGGCGAACACCGGGTTGAACGGGATGTCGTGGGCCACCTTCAGGTGCCAGTTCAGGAACTCGCCGAGCGCGGCGTAGATGCGGTGCTGGGTCGCGATGCCGACGTACCTCGCCGCTCGCGAACGTCGCCCGGCAGCACCGGCTTGCGGCCGTCCTCGCGGGCCGCCTCGATCTCGTCGTTGAACATCTCGGCGCGCGCGAACACCGCCGCGCAGTGCTCGCCGGTGATCCGGTCGACCGCGATGTCCGCGAGCACCGGAATCAGCCAGTGGTCGCCGATCTCGCCCAGCCGCTTCGCGGCGGACGCCCTGAGCCGCTTCTTGCCGGCCAGCCACGCCCGCCAGGCGTCGCCGAACGAGTCGGACGCGCCGAGGCCGTCGCGGCGCAGGCCGAGACGGCGCCGTACGTCCTCGACGGCGGGCAGCTCGCCGCCGCGCGCCGACTTGGCGAAGATCATGTCCCCGATCCGCTAGCGCGCCCGCTCGTCATCTCCGGCGAGCTTGATCAGGTCCCTGATCGTGTCGAGCGCCGCGCTCGCGTCAGCCTCGCGGCCGAACCCGGAGCGCTTCAGCTGGCGGCGTCCCGTCGTCGTGTCCACGCGGATCTTCAGGCACCACGTGCCATGGCGGCGCTTGTCGATGTCCGGGCAGTCGGCGCCGAGCTCGCGGCCGGCCGCCGGGTCCTGGCAGTAGCAGCGCCTGAAGGTCGCGCCGTTGGCGGTTGCCCCCATGGTCCTCAGCTCCCCGCGCCTGGCACGAGTCCGTAGCGCTCGGTCGGCCCATCTGTCGGCGGCCACTCCGGCCGCTCCTCGTCGGGCAGCTCGCGCATCCGCATCAGGAGCGCGGGCGCGTACTGGTAGCCGCTCGCCTTGAGGATCACGTCTCGCACCTGTTCGACCGCCCCCAGACCGACGTACCGCTCACCGACGTGCCGGTAAGCGGTACGTCGGTGCCACCTGGGCAAACACCCGAACCTGTGGATAACTGGCCTGACGGGCCGGCCGATGACGACGATGACGTTTCCGCAGGTCGCACCGACGTACCGGTAACCGACGTACCGCTCACCGGGAGTCGGTTCACCGAACGTCGGCTCACCGGCACGCCGGTGAGCGGTACGTCAAGACAGAAGACTGACTACGTCACCACTGAGAATGAACCCTCGCGCGTCGGCGGCGAAGCCGACGACTGGGGGGCGCGGGGGAATCACCCCCGCGAAGAGCAACCCATCGCAAACCCGCTACCGCGGTTCACGATGGCACGGAAACCGCGGCTGATGACGCTCAACAGATCCCATCGCGCGAGGGCGAACCGGACGACCTGGCGAACGGCTGGCGCGGAGATCTCGCGGAGCAGGCCGGAAAACCCGGCGCTGACGCGCCTTGTCCGGACCCGCCTGCGGCGGCTCCCGACGCGACGAGGACCCGTCTCCCGCGCCGCCTGTACGACCCGCGGGCGATCGCCGCGCAGCAGGCAGCCGAGGCACGCGCCGCGCGTGCGGCTGCCGAGGCCGAGGCGGTGGGGCAGTGACGGCCGCCGCGCCCGCCCGCCTCGCCGCCGCCCGCGCGATGAGCGAAGCCGCGCTACAGGACCACGTCCGCGCGCTCTGCGACGGCCTCGGCCTGGCGGTGCAGCACGTCCACGACCCGCGCCGCTCGTGGCTGCCAGGCTGGCCGGACCTGACCGTCATCGGCAGCCGCGTCATCTACCGCGAGCTCAAGAGCGAGCAGGGCACGGTGAGCGCCGAGCAGCGCGACGTCGGGCAGCGCCTGACCGACGCTGGGCAGGACTGGGCGGTCTGGCGGCCGGCCCAGCTGCTCAGCGGAGAGATCGGCCGCCAGCTCGCCAGCATCACCGGACACCAGATCGCTTTGCCGCTATGGAAGGACCAGTCAGCATGACGACCTACCCGCCGCTCGACCAGCAGCTCGGCACCAGCCTCCTCGTCGAGGACGCCCGCACCCTGTCGACGGCCGCCGGACCGTGCGCGCTCTGCCAGTACGCCCTGCTCGCCGCAGACAGGGCAGCCAGGCTCGTCCCGGGCGGCTGGATCGCGCACCTGTCCTGCATCGCCCGCGCGGCGCTCCGGCCGCAGCCGCTGACCCGCATCCGGACGGGGAGCGTGATCCGGTGACCGCCGCGGTGCTCACCCCTGTTGGCACCACGCTAAGCGCGGGTACATTGGACGGCGTGGCAACCGTGCACGTTCCCTACACCGTCGCCCAGGACGAGGACGGCGTGTGGTGCGCGCACGCCTGGCTCGGCGAGTCGGGCGGCGCCAACGGCAACGGCGCCACACCCGAGGAGGCGGTAGCCGACCTGACCGAGGCCGTGCAGATGGTCCTCGACGAGGACGGCGTGCCCGAGCTGCAGACGCTGGACCTAGAGGTCGCCTGATGCCGCCGGTCCCCGCCGTACGCGGGGAACGGCTCGTCAGGGCGCTTGAGCGGGCCGGGTTCGAGGTCACCCGGATCAGGGGCAGCCACCACCGGCTCCGCCATCCTGACGGCCGCTCCACAACGATCCCCGTGCACCCGGGCCGGGACGTGCCGAAGGGCACGCTGCGCGCGGTCCTGCAGGACGCCGGCCTCACCGTCGACGATCTGCTGAAGTACCTGTAGCCGCACCACGGCGGCGCGGCGTCCCGGCCATCCGCTGATGACCGGCGTCCGGATCGCCGCCACTGCGCCGGCCGCGAAGCGAGCGCGGGCAGCAGGCGGCGCGGCCAGAATGACACCACGGCGAACGACAGGAGAGCGACCATGAGCGACACCGGTGGCGAGCACCAGGACGACGACGAGAGCCCGCTGGAGAAGCTAAGACGCCAGCACCGCGAAGAGCACGAAGCCAGGCAGGCCGCGTGGGACGCCGGGCACGCCGGTGACCCGGACGACCCGTTCACCCAGGCGGAGATGGAGAACATCGTCTCGGACATCGACGAGCCCGTCTTCGGGGATCTCGCCGGGGCCGCGGCTGCCGGCGGGCCGGTGGTTGTACTTCAGCGCGAGGGGCCGGAGCTCGCTCGCCAGGGCGTTGCCCGGGCCGGGGTACCAGGCGAACGCCCTGGGCCTGATCCTGGCCCAGGGCGGGGAGTTCGGCGCGGGCGGCGCCGGTGGAGTCCCATGCGGCGGCGATCTCGGTGCGGACGCGGCCGTCGGGGAGCTTCGCGGCGACCGCCAGCGTGCAGTGGGCGCCGTCCGGGGCGGCGCTAATGCGAGATGCTCCCAGCGTGCGACAGTGATCAGACCCTGGTGACCAAAAGCACAAGCACGGTGACGACCACGGTAGCGAGCACGCACCACATCACCACCGTGGCATTGGTTCCTAGCCACGCCAGCAGTTGCTGTTGAGCCTTGGGCTCCGCGAGCGGAGCCTTCCTGAACGCTGAGCCCTTGTCGCCTGGTCGCTTAACCATGGGGACATACGGCGGATCAACGTGTTTGACACTGTACGACGGCGCTTTGCGCCGTGGTCCCCTGGTCATGCGACCTCCCGCCAGGTCCCGAGCCCGGAACCGCCATGCTCGGTCCAGCGTCATAGACCGCTGCCATGCGTCGGCTAACTGTATGTGCTGGTGTCAACGTCGGCTGAATTTTGGCTCTGGCACACTTTCCGTGGTCTTTTCGCCATAAACCGCTAGCCCTATGCCATTGCCTGCTGGTCTCCCGTTTTCCTCACAGGCGCCGAATCCTTGCGAGTGGGTGCCGGGTCCAGGCTGGCGAAGCGGCGCCCGGAGGGCGGCCTAGACGCAATGCCACTTACCGTAGATCGATCATGCCGCTAGCTCCGCATATGCGCAGGTTGGCGAGGGGTTATGGTGGGTGGTCCAGCGTGGCGGGTTCCCTTGTGGCGGGCTCGCTTGACGCGGTAGGAGTTGTGGCGGGCTCGCTTGATGGCCCGGGGGCAGGTCCGGTGTCGGCGCTGCGGGTTGATGTCCTGCTTGCGGCTGGTGTCGGCCTTGACCGCGGCGCGGAGGTGTTCTTCCCGCTCAGGGGGAGAGGCCGCCGGGCCGATGGCCCGGCGGATGATGCGGACGGTGCGGGTGAAGCTGACCCAGTCGGGGGCGACGTCGGCCTCGGTGGCGGCCTGGCAGATCAGCGCGCTGATCGCGTGGTGGGCCAGCAGGCAGCCGTAGATCTCCTGGCGGACCATGTCCGGGCTGCGGGACCGCAGCACCCGGCCCGGGCCGCGCAGGTGCGTCTTGAACTGGCCATTCCCGGTTTCAATCGGCCACCGCTAATGCCGGCAAAGCAGTAATTGTCTCTGGCTGTGCTGCTGGTGCAGTGGCGATACTGAGCCCGGGAGCACTGTTGCGGGCGGCGACGGTGACTCGCCGTCTGCTGTCAGCGGTAGCAGGTGAGCGCGATGCGGCCGGATACCCGGAAGATGGTGGCTCCCGGTCTGCTGGTCTGGGCGGTGCTGCCGCCGGAACGACGGGCTGCTGCGGTCTCGCTGCTGGCGATGCTGGCAGCCAGGGCCGCGGCGGGAGCGACGGGAGGCGGTCGCGGTGAGCCTGGCCAGGTACCGGATCGAGGGGCAGCTGCAGCAGAAGATCCGCCCGGATCACCTAGACCGGGCCGCGATCGTCTAC
>JASHPP010000707.1 GCA_030038035.1 Trebonia sp. | reverse complement strand
TCGTCAGCCAGGTCCGGGGGTTCCTGCGCGGCGAGACGGTCACGGTCGACGGGCGGGCCAGCCGGATCGGGTGGATCGCCGACCGCGCGGTGCCACCGGTGCCGGTCGAGCTGGCCGCGACCGGTCCGGCCACCATCGCCGCGGCCGCGGTCGCCGCCGACCGCGTCATGCTGACGGTGGGAGCCGACCGGCGGCGGGTCGCCTGGGGGATCGAGGCGGCCCGGCAGGCCCGGATCGCGGCTGGACTGGACCCGGCTGCGCTGCGAGTGGGCGCCTACGTCAACGTCGGCTGCCACCCCGACCCGGCGGTCGCCCGGGCCCTGGTCCGGGGCAGCACGGCGATCTTCGCTCACTTTTCCGCCATGAGCGCGGCAGCCGGCACGGCTCTGCGCCGGGACGACGCCGCAGTGATCGGGCAGGTGGGGCGCCGCTACGATGAGGCCCGCCATGGCCTGTCCGACGCAGCGCACGCGGGAACGCTTGATGACGAATTCGTGGACCGCTTCGCCGTGGCAGGTCCAGCGGCTCACTGCGCGGCGCGGTTGCTCGGCCTGTTCGGGCTCGGCCTGGACCGCGTCGTGGTGGTTCCCGGATCACGGGACGCGGATCCGCAGTTGCTGACCTACAGCAACGAGCTCTTCGCTCACGAGGTGCTTCCCCAGCTGCGCGGCGCCGCAATCAGGCCAGGGTAAGAGCCTGCCCGGTAATAACCTGCCGGTTCGGGGACCGCTCCGGGCCGGCCAGGTCCCGGCGGCCATTGGTGGCGGGGGCCCCACCGATGCTCCTATGGTTGTCAAGCGGGGTTTTGGGTGGGGTTGTGGGTGCCTGCTGGGGGTGGACAGGACAGGGATGGGCCGCTCCCGGGGGGGAGGGCAGGCTCTTATCAGGTCACGTGGCCAGCAGGCTGGAGGGGGCCCGGAGCGGCCGGCAGATCGGCGGGAGGCCAGCACGGGTGCGGCAGCCAATAGGCGGGCCAGGCCGCTCCGGGAGTCCGGCGTCAGCCGCGCAGGTAGGGGTAGACCTCGCGGGCCGCGTACCGCTTCAGGCAGCGGATGATCTCCTTCTTGGACAGGCCTTCCTTGCTGCGCCGGGCGACGTAGGCCCGGGTGGCCGGGTGGGAGGCCATCCGGGTGATCACGATCCGCCATAGGGCATGGTTGGCCTGCCGGTCACCGCCGCGGTTGAGCCGCCAGCGGGTGACCTTGCCTGAGGAGGCCGGGATCGGCGCGGTCCCGCACAGGTGCGCCCAGGCCGCCTCGCTGCGCAGCCGGGCCGGGTGGTCCCCGGCGGCGATGAGCAGCAGGGCCGCGGTGCCGGGGCCGACGCCGTGCAGGGCGAGCAGGCCCGGGGCCCGGGCGGTGACCAGCGGGACGATCAGCTCATCCAGCTGCCCGATCTGGGCATCGAGGAACCGGGCGCGGCGGCCCAGTTCCCGCAGCGCGACCCGGGTGGCGTAGCCGGGCACGTCACCTGGCCGGGGCCGCATAGCGGCCAGCTCGGCCACCAGCTGCGCCGGGGTGTGCCGGGCGAACCGGGCCCGCAGCTCATCGGGGCCGGTGACGATCAGCGCCCGGGCCTGGTTGACCGCCTGGGTCCGCCCGGCCCGCGCGCTGCGCCTGGCCACCATCAGCGCCCGGATCGCCTCCACCGCGCCATCCCGGCCCCTGGACACCCCGGCCGCCCGGCCGGACAGCGCGGCCCGCGCGGCGCTGACCGCATCCAGCGGATCGGACTTGCCCTGCCGGTGACGGTCCTGCCGGTCCGCGCGGTCTACCTCTACGACCCGGATGCCGGCCGCCGCCAGGTGCCGGGCCAGCCCAGCGCCGTAACTGCCGGTGCCCTCCACGCCGACCAAGGCGACGGTTCCGAACCCGGAAAGCCAGTCCAGCAGGCCGGCATACCCGGCCGCGGTGGCCGGGAACTCCCGCACGCCGCGCAGCCCGCCGAGCCGGTCCAGCGCCGCGGCGACATGGATGTCTGCGTGGGTGTCCACGCCGCCGGTAATAACGCATGCGTCTTCTACGATTGTCATTGCCGTCCCTTTTCTGTGGTTGAGGGATGGCACGCACCCGCTGGCCGCCGATCTGTGAACCCCGGCCTCTGGCACAGGCCAGGCAGATCGGACCGGCAGCGCCGGTGGGTGCCCGAAACGGGACCCGGCCGACGGGCCGATCACAAGACAACCCCTACGGCCTCAGGCCGATAGCAGGTCAGACCGGGTCCCAGCCCGACCTTACGCCCGCAGCCACTCAAAACCACGGAAGCAGGGCCGAAGCTCTATCCACATCCTCCCTGCCGACTCTGTCCCCGCCAACAGCCGCGTCGATGGAGAATGCGCCGCGCACGGTAGGTCCAGTTCTGGCTCACGCTGCCGGCGCGTTTCGCCGCCTGGCCTCTGTGGCCGGATGATGTGTCCACTGTGGGCATTCCGCAGCCAGGGTTGTCACGTGATTCCGTGCTACACCGGCTTACGTGCAGATGCCGGCTCGTCCGGGGCGGATGTCGTGGGCAACCAGGACATCACGCTGTCGCTTCCTGAAGAGGACCTCCGGGAGGCCAGGATCCTGGCGGCAGGCCGTGGTACGTCAGTGTCCCGGCTGCTTGCCCGGATGCTGAGGGAACTGGTCGGGCAGGAGACCGGATACGCCCGCGCCCGTGACCGGAGTCTTGCCCGGCTGCGCGAGGGCATGGATCTGGGCACCGGCGGGCACATCGGCTGGAGCCGGGACAGCGTCCATGAGCGGTACCTACCGGTTCGCCGATACCAATGTCCTGGTGTACGCCCATGACGATTCTGCGGGTGCCAGGCGGGATCAGGCCCGGCTGCTGGCCGGGCAGCTGCGGGATTCCCGTGAAGGCTGCCTGAGCGTCCAGGTGCTGCAGGAGTTCTTCGTCACCGTCACCCGGAAGATCGCCAGGCCGCTGAGCCCGGAAACGGCGGAGGAGATCGTTGCCGACTTGTCCCGCTGGCATGTGCACGTCCCCGCCGCCGGTGACGTCCTCGGCGCGATCGGCATGCACCAGCGTGCCGGGATCTCCTTCCGGGACGCGATGATTGTCCGCAGCGCGCCCGGAATGGGCTGCGCTGTGCTTTATCCGGACGATCTCAACGCCGGCCGGGAGTACTCCGGGATCCGTGTCGAGAACCCGTTCCAGCCGCCCGGGACAGCCGCCGGCACCTGGCAAGGGCCGTCGTTCCCCGGAATCTGCGAACGCCCGCCGGGCCAGGACCCTACCAGCCAGGTCAAGACGCGAGTCAACTTATCAGCCGGTTATGCATCCTGACATGGTGCGCTGGCGCCTTGAGCGTGATGTCACGCTTCGTAGCCAGGCTGGGCCGCATCATCGACTGTTTCAAAGTCTCCTGCACGA
>JASHPP010000091.1 GCA_030038035.1 Trebonia sp. | reverse complement strand
CTCGTTATCGCGTGCCTGCTGATGCTGTCGGGCTCGCTCGCGGACCGCTTTGGCCGCCGCCGCGTCTTCCAGGCCGGGCTGGCCCTGTTCTCGGCGGGGTCGCTGGCCTGCAGCCTGGCTCCGTCGCTGGGGTGGCTGATAGCCTTCCGCGGGCTGCAGGCCGTCGGCGGGTCGATGCTCAACCCGGTGGCGATGTCGATCATCGCTGGCACGTTCACCGACCGCGCCGGGCGCGCGAAGGCGATCGGCCTGTGGGGATCGGTCGCCGGGCTCAGCCTCGCCAGCGGCCCGGTGCTCGGCGGCCTGCTGGTCAGCGGGATCGGGTGGCGCTCGATCTTCTGGATCAACGTCCCCGTCGGCCTGGCCGCGATCGCGCTCACGCAGCGGTTCGTGCCCGAGTCGCGGGCCGGGCATCCCCGGCGGCTTGACCTTCCCGGCCAGGTGACGGTCATCGTCTTGCTGGGCTGCCTGACCGCGGGAATCATCGAGGGGCCGCGGACCGGGTGGGGCTCGGCGCCGATTACCGTGCTGTTCGCGGCGGCCGTGCTCGCGGCGGCGGCGCTGGTCCTGATCGAGTCCCGGCGGCGTGAGCCGCTGGTCGACATGCGGTACTTCCGCAGCGCGCCGTTCTCGGGCGCGGCGCTGATCGGGGTGGCCGCGCTCGCGACCCTGGGCGGCTTCCTGTTCCTCAACACGCTGTATCTGCAGGACGTCCGCGGCTACAGCGCGCTGCACGCCGGGCTGCTGACGATCCCGATGGCCGTGATGCTCGGAGTGCTCTCCGTCGTCTCGGGCCGGCTGGTGGCCAGCCGCGGGCCGAGGTTCTCGCTGGTCGCGTCCGGCGCGCTGATCGCCGCGGGCGCGGTCCTGCTGGCCGGACTGACCGCGCACACCCCAGTGTGGTACCTGATCGTCGCCTACCTCGTCTACGGCGCGGGAGCGGGCCTGGTCAGCGCCCCGATCACCAACACCGCGCTGTCGGGCATGCCCCGGGACCAGGCCGGCGTCGCGGGAGCGATCGCCTCCACCTGCCGGCAGACCGGCGCGGCCGTCGGGGTCGCGGTCACCGGCGCGATCATCGCCTCCAGCTCGGCCGGCATCGCGGCTGCCAGCCACGCGGCGTGGGCGGTAGTAGCCGGCTGCGGAGTCATGGTCATCGCGGGTGGCATCGTCTCGACCGGATGCTGGGCGCTGGCTACCGCCGAGCGAAACTGCGCGCGCCTGGCTGCTGGCACGGGTCCCGCCCCCGAAGGAGCCCGGTGACTGCCCCGCCGCCCGCGCCGCCGGGCACCGCATCCCGGGTGTGGACCGCCATGCACGAGTACGTCACCGGGCAGGACCGCAGGCGTGCCCTCCGCGCCGCCCTCGACCTCGGGCCCGGCAAGGCCGAGGTGCTGATCAAGCTGACCGGCGGCCCGATGACCCTGCGGGAAATCGCACTCGCCGTTGACGTCGATCCGCCAGCCGCGACCGCCGGCGTCAACCAGCTCGAAGCGCGAGGCCTGGTCCACCGCACCGCCCACCCCGACGACAACCGCCGCAAGCTCGTGCACCTCACTGAGGCCGGGCACGACACGGCCCGGCGCGCCCAGGCGATCCTCGCCGAGCCGCCCGCCGAACTGGCCCGCCTGGACTCCGAGGACCTCGCCCGGCTCGACGAGATCCTCACCCGGCTCCGGGCCGCCAGCACTGACCGCGCCACGCGCTGACCGCAGCCCCAGGCGCACAGCCGCCACACCCGCAACGGAAGGAGCCAGAATAATGCCCGCAAATCCTATCGGGCTCGCACTGCGCGGCCGGCGCGCCGGGCAGCACACCCTCGCCTGGGCCCGCCCCGGCCTGCAGGCCCCGGAGAACTTCGCCCTGACCAGCCCCGCCTTCGGCCACGGGGCGCCCATCCCGGAAAAACACCGCGGCAGACTGTTCGGAGCGAACATCTCACCCGCGCTCAACTGGACACAGCCGCCGCTCGGCACCGCCGAGCTCGTGCTGATCGTGCAAGACCCCGACGTCCCGTTCGGGAAGCCGGCTATCCACGCGCTCACGCTGGGCATCGACCCCTCCGGCAGCGGCATCCCCGAAAACGCCCTCACCAACCCCAGCCCCGTCCCTGGCATCCGGCACGGGAAGGGCGCGATGGGCAAGCGCGGCTGGGCCGGCCCCCTGCCGCCCCGCTCACACGGCCCCCACACATACGTCTTCCAGCTCTTCGCCCTCGACCAGGCCACCGGCCTGCCAGCCAGCTTCACCCTCGAAGACACGCTCGCCGCCATCAAAGGCCACGTCCTCGGCCGCGCCCGGCTGGACGGAACATACGAAATCCGCTAGCACGGCGGACCCGTCGTTGCAGGCCGGCCCCTCTTCCCCTGCCCGCTAACTCACCACTGACCGGGCGTGCAGGGCAAGAGCGGAGCCGACCTTGCCTATCACATAAGCTGAAGATATTATCACGTTTTGTGAAATCTGGTCCATCAATGCTGACGCCCTTCGTGCGCTCTGACGCGCAGGGCGCCGTGCTGGCAGAGACGCTGCTCGATCCAGCGACCGAGCT